>JADGRM010000208.1 GCA_017880945.1 Gallionella sp.
GGTTTGCGGCCGTATATCAAATTCACCATCGCGCGTGAGATCAGCACCGCGCTGAACATCGAAGTCATGATGCCCAGACACAGCACCACCGCAAATCCCTTGATCGGACCCGAACCGAACATGAACAACGCGATACCGGCAATGAAGGTGGTGACGTTGGAGTCGAGGATGGTGCCGAATGCCCGGTCATATCCGGCATGGATCGCGGCCTGCGGCGTGACACCGTTGCGCAGCTCTTCGCGGATGCGCTCGTTGATCAGCACGTTTGCATCGATCGCCATACCCAGCGTCAGCGCGATGCCCGCCATACCCGGCAAGGTGAGCGTGGCTTGCATCATCGACAGCAGCGCCACCAGCAACAGCAGGTTCGCAGCCAGCGCCAGCACGGAAATCGTGCCGAACATCATGTAATAGGCGGCCATGAATACCGCCACCAGGATGAAACCGATCTGTGTGGATTTAAATCCGCGTGCGATGTTTTCCTTGCCCAGGCTGGGGCCGACGGTACGCTCCTCGATGATTTCCATCGGGGCCGCCAGCGCGCCAGCGCGCAGCAGCAACGCGGTGTCCTGAGCTTCCATGGTGTTCATCTGGCCGCTGATCTGCACGCGTCCTCCGCCGATCTCCTCACGGATGACCGGGGCCGTGACGATCTCGCCTTTGCCTTTTTCAAACAGGATGATCGCCATGCGCTTGCCGACATTCTCGCGCGTTGCATCCTTGAATTGGCGCGCACCCACACCGTCCAGATTGATATGCACAGCCGCTTCATTGGTACGGGTGTCGAAACCGGGCTGAGCATCGTTGATACGCTCGCCGGTGAGTATCACCTGCTTCTTCACCAACAGAAACCGGCCTTCACGGTCTTTGAACATGTCATCGCCAAACGGTGGGGCCGCGCCCGGGGTGGCCTGATGGGTCTCATCCACCATGCGCACTTCCAGCGTCGCGGTACGTCCCAGAATATCCTTGGCGCGCGCCGTGTCCTGCACGCCGGGAAGCTGC
Source organism: Gallionella sp. (assembly GCA_017880945.1). Taxonomy (GTDB): domain Bacteria; phylum Pseudomonadota; class Gammaproteobacteria; order Burkholderiales; family Gallionellaceae; genus Gallionella. The sequence goes on from JADGRM010000208.1 coordinate 1,006, forward strand.
ACAACCACACGATCCGCACCCTGCTGCTGGATCACCGGCTCGGCCACGCCCAGCTCGTTCACGCGGTTGCGCAAGGTGACCAGGTTCTGCTGCACGGCGGACTCCTGGATGCGATGTTCGGCTTCCGGATTGAGCGACGCCTGCAGCAGAAATTCGCCGCCTTCGTCTTTGTCATTCAGTGTGTAGTCGAAAAAGCGCTGTTTGATCTCCGCTTCGCCCTTGCTGCGCGCGTCGGCATCGCGGAACATGACCGACAACACTTTACCGTCGCGAGTCACGCCGGAATAAGCGATGTTCCGCTCGCGCAAAGCGCTGCGAATATCGCCGGTCGTGGCTTCCAGAGACTTGCTCAGCGCGGCCTTCATATCCACTTGCAGCAGGAAATGCACCCCGCCGCGCAAGTCCAGACCGAGATACATCGGCAACGCATTGAGCTTGGTCAGCCAATGCGGCGAACGCGGCAACAGATTGAGCGCGACCACATAGTCTTCGCCCAACTGTCCGCTCAGCACATCCTTGGCTTTCAGCTGGGTGTCGGTATCGGCAAAGCGCGCCTTGACACTGTTGCCGTCCAGCTCGGTCAGTTCCGGGTTGAGATTGGCCGCTTTGAGTGTGGAATCCACACGGTCCAGCAACGCATTATCCGCCTTGAGACTGGCATGCAACGGCGACACCTGCACAGCGGGCGACTCACCGTAAAAATTCGGCAGGGTGTAAATCAACCCGGCCAGCAACGCGGCCAGAATCAGCAGATATTTCCACAACGGATAATGATTCATAACAACCTCTTGATGACTATGGTTCGCGCCGGCCAAGCACGCCTTGGTGAAATTACACCCTGGCGAAATTTTACTACTTGATCGCCTTGATCGTACCCTTGGGTAACACGCTTTGAACCGCGCTCTTCTGCACAGTCACGACAAGATTCTCGGCGATCTCCACACCGACGTATAGATCGTAAACCTTGTTGACCGTGCCGACTTCACCGCCGACCGTCACGACCTCATCGCCGCGTTGCAGCGCTGCGATCATGGTTTTTTGTTCTTTGGAACGCTTGGACTGCGGACGCAATATCAAAAAGTAAAATACCGCGATCAGTGCGATCAGCGGCAGAAAACTCATCATGCCGTTGTCCGGGGTGGCCGCTGCCGCTTCTGCATATGCATTACTGATAAACATTATTAATCTCCAAGGATGAAACAAAAGGCGCGCATTCTACCATGAAGCTGCAAGCGATCACTCATGTCCGGCACGCATCCGCCGGAATCGCGCCGTGAAATCAGCGAATGTACCCGCTTCGATCGCTGCGCGGATTTCACCCATCAACTCCTGGTAGTAATGCAGGTTGTGGATGGTGTTGAGGCGCGCGCCGAGTATCTCGTTGAGGCGGTGCAGATGGTGCAGGTAAGCACGGGTGAAGTTGCGGCAGGTGTAGCAGGCGCACAGCCCGTCCAGCGGGCGCAGGTCCAGCCGGTATTGCGCGTTCTTGATCTTGATGTCGCCAAACCGGGTGAACAGCATGCCATTGCGCGCATTGCGCGTCGGCATCACGCAGTCGAACATATCGATACCCTGCGTGACAGCATCCACGAGGTCTTCCGGCGTGCCGACGCCCATCAGATAGCGCGGCTTGCCGGCAGGCAATTGCGGGGCGGTGTGCCGGAGGATGCGCAGCATGTCTTCCTTGGGTTCGCCCACCGACAGTCCGCCGATGGCGTAACCGTCGAAGCCGATGTTCACCAATCCCGCCAGCGATTCATCGCGCAGCTGCTCGTGCATCCCGCCCTGCACAATGCCAAACAGCGCATTGGCGTTGCCCTCATGAGCGCGCTTGCTGCGCTCCGCCCAGCGCAGCGAAAGGCGCATGGATTCCCCCGCCGTCCTCTCATCTGCCGGATAGGGGGTGCACTCGTCGAAGATCATCACGATGTCGGAGTTGAGCACCTTCTGGATACGCATGGATTCTTCCGGCGACAGGAAACATTTATCGCCATTCACCGGCGACTGAAACTTCACCCCCTCCTCGCTGATCTTGCGCAGCGCGCCCAGGCTGAAAACCTGGAATCCGCCCGAGTCGGTGAGTATCGGCCCGTCCCAACCCATGAATCGGTGCAGCCCCCCGTGCGCCTCGATCACTTCCAGCCCCGGACGCAGCCACAAGTGAAAGGTGTTACCCAACACGATCTGCGCGCCGATCTCATGCAACTCGAGCGGCGACATCGCCTTCACCGTGCCATAGGTGCCGACCGGCATGAAGGCCGGGGTTTCGACGTTGCCGTGGGCAAGTTGCAAGGTGCCGCGACGGGCGAGGCCGTCAGTTTTATGTAAAGTAAATTTCATGATTTTCTTTCGATCAACATCGCATCGCCATAACTGAAGAAGCGATACTTTTCTTCCACCGCATGGCGATACGCCGCCAGCATTTCATTCATCCCGCCAAACGCGCACACCAGCATCAGCAAAGTCGAGCGCGGCAAATGGAAGTTGGTGAGCAGCACATCCACCACCTTGAAACGATAACCCGGTACGATGAAGATGTTGGTCTCGTTCTCTCCCGCGACCAACTCACCACCCGCCGCGGCACTCTCCAGCGCGCGCAGGCTGGTCGTTCCGGCCGCAATCACCCGCCCGCCGGCACGGCGCGCCTGCACTATGACATCGACGGTGGCTTGCGGAATCTCATAGCGCTCACTGTGCATGGTGTGCTCGTGAGTATGCTCGGCGCGCACCGGCTGAAATGTTCCCGCGCCAACGT
>JADGRM010000209.1 GCA_017880945.1 Gallionella sp.
CACAGGACAGCCTGTGGTGTTCAGCCACGGCTGGCCCCTCAGTGCGGATAGCTGGGAGGCTCAGATGATGTTCCTGGCCTCCAACGGCTATCGCTGCATCGCCCATGACCGTCGCGGCCATGGCCGGTCGAGCCAGCCGTGGAATGGCAACGACATGGACACCTATGCAGATGACCTCGCTGAGCTTATCGAAACGCTTAACCTGAAAGACGCCGTGCTGATCGGCTTCTCCGCAGGCGGTGGCGAAGTTGCCCGCTATATCGGCCGCCACGGCACGAAACGATTGGCCAAGGCAGCGTTGATCGCCGCCGTCCCGCCGCTGATGCTGAAAACGGCTGCCAATCCCGGCGGTTTGCCGATCGAGAAGTTCGACGAGATACGTCAAGGTTCTATCGCCGACCGCTCGCAGCTCTACAAGGATATCGCCAGCGGCCCGTTCTTTGGAGCCAACAGGCCCGGCGCCAAGGTCTCGCAGGGCATGATAGCCTCGTTCTGGCTACAGGGGATGCAGGCCGGTCACAAGAACACCTTCGATTGCATCAAGGCGTTCTCCGAAACGGATTTCACGGAAGACCTCAAGAAGTTCGACGTGCCGACGCTGATCGTTCACGGCGACGACGACCAGATCGTGCCGATCGGCGCCGCTGCTCTTCGCTCAGCAAAGCTGGTCAGGAACGCGGCCCTGAAGATCTACGCGGGCGCACCCCACGGTCTCGCTGTCACCCACAAAGACCAGCTCAACGCCGACCTGCTGGCATTTCTTAAATCCTGATCTATTAGTTTGTGCATGTATGGATTGCTTCGATTGCCCATGATGTGTTCGGGATGCCGGCCATCTCGGTTTGGTTGGATATCAGTAATGAGCAATCTCAACCAGGCGTGCATTAAGCATCCGCGCCAGCGCTTCGCCGCCCTGCTGCATCACGTTATTATGATTCCATTTAAAGAATGGACGCGCAAACAATGCCAGCAGGTTCATCCAGACTGGCGTGGTACGCACCTGCCACTCGCAGAGTGCGGCGGTCACGGCGCCATCTGCGGTGAATGACCAGCGGCCTTTTCCTTCTACATCACCGCTGGCGACGCCCTCGATGGCAGCCAGCGGCTCGCTATGGATAATGCAAACATCGAAGGTGAGCCGATACGGCAAGCGTCCCTTCCAGGTGTAACGGCGCACGCTGCCGATACCTCGGGAGTCGCCGAGGGCGAGTTCTTCGACGCTCTCCACATTGCGCCACCACTGGGGCCAGTTCAGAGAATGATATATGGCCTCGCAGACCGACTCGATTGGCGCTTCGATATACCAGATGGTGACAAAACGATACTTCATCTTCGCGTCCTTCCAAGGATTGAACAGCGGATCCGGCAGCTTCTTGTCGATTTTCAGAGCTTCCGTTATGACGGTCTCAATAATAGCATCGTGCAGATACTGGCTGATTAACTTGGACTGAAACTGGCTCGCCGTTTCCAGCCTTAGTTCGCTGCGTCGTACTCGGGCAACGGCAAATCCATCCGCTCCGGACACGATAAAATTCAGGACAGTGCGACCATCCATAGCCTCTTCGTCAAACGCCTCGGTGTTGAACCCTCCCGCAGGGCGCGGGTATTTTCTAACAGTGCCCCGACATCCGGGTGGTCAATGCGAATGCCGCTAAAATTCCCGATATAAGAAATACCGATATAAGAAATATCTGGGCGCGAACTGAGCTCGGGGTAAGTCCAGCGCACAACGATCCAGAGTATGCCAAAGCCCGATTATGGTTCGTTGGATTCATTTTCCAGAACGTTGCGGCTATTGGGCAGCAACGCATGTACACGCATGGCCTCGGTCTCGTTATGGCTATGGGCGACGATCACCCCACTGTCCGTGACTGATGGCATCTTCCAATGCCTCTTCAATATCCATTGCTTGAATACTTTAGTTTATATTGCAACAACGACCACATTTATTCGGTACGGCAACGCACAGTGCCGCCGCGCATTCAAGTGTGACACTGAACTCATATGTTCACCGGGAGAAGATAATGAAGCACGTTTACGATTATGTAATTGTGGGCGGGGGGCTGACAGGTGCATCGGCAGTGGAGGGCATTCGCGAGCTCGATGAGACGGGCAGTATACTTCTGGCCGGCGAGGAAAATCACTTGCCTTATGATAGGCCGCCACTGTCTAAAAAGCTTTGGTTCGGCAAAATGAAAGTGGAGGACATCTTTCTCCATGACCACCAGTTCTACGATACACATGCAGTTACCTTGGCATTGGGAACAAAAATGGTGCGGCTCGATCCCGGTAAAAAAACCATAACCAACACCGATAACGAAACATTCAGCTATCGAAAACTGCTGCTTGCAACAGGCTGTAAGGTACGGACGCTGACTATCCCCGGCGGGGATCTCGATGACATATGTTACTTCCGCAGTCTGGACGATTATCTGCGCACCAGAGAAGTGGCTGCAGAGGGCAAGTCAGCAGTGGTGGTCGGTGGCGGGTTCATCGGCTCGGAGTTGGCCGCTGCGCTCAACATCAGCAAGCTGAACGTCACGATGATTTTCCCGGGAACACTCCTCTGCGACCGCGTTTTTCCTGATTATTTGGGGAGTGCTGTGCAGCGCCGCTACCTGGAGAAGGGCGTCAGGGTACTGGCGTCGGACAAACCCGTTTCTTTCACCAAGAAAGGTGCCAAATTTATTACCCGCACCGAGAAGGGTGAAGAAATCGAATCGGATCTGGTGATAGTCGGAGTCGGCGTGATCCCGGAAGTCGAGTTAGCCAAAAGTGGCGGGCTGGAAGTGGGCAATGGAATCTTGGTGAATGAATACCTCGAGACTTCCCGTCCGGATATTTATGCCGCAGGCGACAACGCCTTTTTTCCTTACCAGGCGTTGGGACAGTCGATGCGCATGGAGCACTGGGACAACGCCCTCAACCAGGGGAAATGGGCGGGGCGGAATATGGCCGGCGCGCATGAGTCATACACCTATCAGCCGTATTTTTTCTCGGACCTGTTCGAGTTCGGCTACGAGGCGACCGGCGAAGTTGATTCCAAGATGGAGACCTTCGCCGACTGGCAGAAGGAAAATGATACCGGGGTCATCTACTACCTGCGCGACGGAAAGGTTAGAGGCGTGATGATGTGCAACGTGTGGGACAAGGTTGAGATGGCGCGAGAACTCATCAAAAAAGGGGAAAAGATGTCGCCGGAGAAATTGCGCGGCCTGATTGCAGGATAAATTTTATCGACAAGGACATCTCTCACCGCACTGGGTTCTGTCCTGATGCAACACCCCATCAGGCAAGTTGATCATTTCAACAATAGATAATCGTCCACCTTGAAGAATATGGACTGGCCGCTTTAGCTCGGACTGCGACAGTATGGTAGCTGGTGGTAATACGTTCGCTAAGGTGCCAAAAGCGCACATGCAACTTTATATTCCATCTGGTTCACGGCACGATGCGCCGATCAATATGCATTTTCCACAGATTTATCGCTTCGAATATGACCGGCAGGTATGCTGACCACCACGACCTGCAGCAGTTGGTCAAAATCCATCATTCCGGCGGCAACATTGCGGGGTCGGTAAACTGTTGCGCCTATCTCCGCGATCAGCTATTTCCTTTCAGCGACCAGGTGGGTCACCTTGGGAAGCTCAATGCCGAGATGGAACGCCCGCGCTTTTTCGATGACATCACGATCAGCAACAGTCACCCGTTCATGCTGTCGCAAATGCTCAAACCACGATTCGACCATGA
>JADGRM010000210.1 GCA_017880945.1 Gallionella sp.
CACAGGGTTTGCAGGTGGAACGTTACCGCAAGACTCATCGCCACTACTGGACGCACTCGCCGCGATCTTATTCGGCAAGCGACCCGAATATTCCGGCTAATTGATCACGAACCCGATTGATTGTTTTTGTCGAAGTGCGGATAATTGCTCCCACGGGGATAACGCAGCCTCCCCGCCGCAAGACAACTCATCGTCCAAGGTCTGCTCTACATGGGAGATTTTCCAGGGAGGGGTCATGGACACATCGCAACAACAAATTCCCGACAACACGCATGCCCCTGAACCAGTCACGCTGGCTCAGGCTTTCTGGTATTGGCTCAAACTCGGCTTCATCAGTTTCGGCGGACCGGCGGGGCAGATCGCCATCATGCATCAGGATCTGGTCGAGAAAAAACGCTGGATCTCCGAGCGGCGTTTTTTGCACGCGCTCAACTACTGCATGGTGCTGCCGGGGCCGGAGGCGCAGCAGCTTGCCGTTTACATCGGCTGGCTGATGCACAAGACCTGGGGCGGCATCATCGCCGGCACGCTGTTCGTGCTGCCGTCGCTGTTCATCCTGATATTCCTGTCGTGGATCTATCTGGCCTTCGGCAACGTGCCGGCAGTGGCCGGAATACTCTACGGTATCAAGCCGGCAGTCGTCGCGATCGTGCTGTTCGCCTCCTACCGCATCGGCTCGCGCGCGTTGAAGAACGGCGTGTTGTGGGGGATGGCGGCTGCGGCGTTTCTCGCGATCTTCGCGTTCAACGTTCCTTTTCCGGCTATCGTGCTGGCAGCCGGATTGATCGGCTATGTCGGCGGCAGGGTTGCGCCGGAAAAATTCGCCACCGGCGGCGGGCATGGCAAGGCGAAGGACAGTTTTGGCGCGGCGCTGATCGCCGACGACACGCCGACTCCCGCGCATGCGCGCTTCAGTTGGGCACGTCTGCTGCGCATCGCATTCGTGGGCGCAGCGATCTGGGCCGCAGCGATGCTGCTGCTGGTTGAGCAATTCGGTTGGCAGGGTGTGTACACGCAGATGGGCTGGTTCTTCACCAAGGCCGCGCTGCTGACTTTTGGCGGCGCTTATGCGGTGCTGCCCTATGTCTATCAGGGCGCTGTCGAACATTACCACTGGCTGACACCGCTGCAAATGATGGACGGGCTGGCATTGGGGGAAACCACGCCGGGACCGCTGATCATGGTCGTGGCATTCGTCGGTTTCGTCGGTGGCTGGAGCCGGGCACTGTTCGGCCCGGACGCGCTGTTTCTCGCCGCAGCGAGTGCCGCATCGGTGGTGACGTTCTTCACCTTTTTGCCGTCGTTCATCTTCATCTTTCTCGGCGGGCCATTGGTGGAAAGCACCCACGGCGATCTGAAGTTCACCGCGCCGCTCACCGGCATCACTGCGGCAGTGGTCGGCGTGATACTCAACCTGGCGGTATTCTTCGCCTACCACGTGCTGTGGCCGCAGAGTTGGGCGGGACGCTTCGAGTGGTTTTCCGCGCTGCTAGTGACGGTGGCATTAATCGCACTATTACGTTACCGCGTTGGCGTCATTCCGGTGATTCTGGGTTGCGGGGGAGCCGGACTGGTTTATCGACTGATGGCGTGACCGCCTTTTAACAGGGCAACGGGTTCCCAACGGAATGTAAGCTCGCACAGACCTGAAATTATGCGTAACATTCCACCTGGTGATAAATCACAGAAGGGTACGACGATGAAACAAAACAGGGCGATTCAACTGCTCCGATCAACCGGCTTGGCCAGTCTGGCCTACGCATCCCTGGCATTTACGTCCGGGACATTCACGTCTGGAGGTCTGGCCATCGCGGATACTTCTCATGCTGTCAACGTGGGCGTGTATGCCCAGCACTCAGGCGGCAAGATCGTTTACCACTATCGCGTTATCAATAACACCCAGCAAACCATCGCTTCCGTTGCGATCGGGCGCAACAAACAGAATGATGGAAACTCCAACAACGATGTCTATGAACTTCTCGAGTTGCCATCGGGCTGGAATGAAAAGTTCGGCATCCCCTCAAACAGTTCCAATTCGCCCACAGGCTGGCACGTAAGCCTGATCACCCCCGCAGTTGAAAGCGTGAGGCACGCGATCGCATGGGAACCCATGAAGGACAACTCGCCAAAACTCCTTGCCGGTCAAACTCTGGACAAAATGAGCGTTACCCTGGACAAGGCCGATATCAATTACCTGGCAGGCCATGCCCTGATCACGTTTGCCGACGGCAGTCCGGCGAATCTGACCGTCCCCATCAAGCGCCTCGACAATACCCCGCCCGGCCTCACGGTGAACCTGAGCCCCAACACCATCTTGTCGCAGGACAACAAGTTTGTGGCCGTCAATGCGACCTTCACGATCAGCGACGATTATGACCGCATGCCTGAGATCAAACTCGAGTCCATCACCGCCAACGAGCCTTTGGCAACGGACGATATCCGTGACGCGAGCATTAGTCTTGATGACCGTTATTTGAAATTCCGCGCCACAAGCAAAAGTCCGGCTGGCCGGGTCTATACAGTGACCTATTCGGCAACCGATGCCTCAGGCAATCAGTCCACCGCCTCAGCCTCCTTGTCGGTTATGGCAGCAACAACCACGTCTTTGACCGCACCGGTAACTGCACCGGCAACAGTGACAACACCGGCAACTGCGCCGCGCGATCAGGGCGAAAAGAAAAAGCCCTAGGAACAGCGTCGTTCCCGCCCTTAGCCAGGCTCAGGGTAAACTGACCTTCGTTCAGGCGCAAATAACCAGGCAAATTGGTTTGTCCAGGAAAACAACATGCCTCCCGTGCTTTACTCTTTCCGCCGTTGCCCTTATGCGATGCGTGCACGCCTTGCGCTGTATGCGAGCGGCATAGCAATCGAATTGCGCGAGGTGGCTTTGCGCAACAAGCCGGAAAGCATGCTGTCAGCCTCTCCCAAAGGTAGTGTGCCGGTACTGGTGTTGCCTGACGGACAGGTGATCGATGAAAGCTGGGAGATCATGTTATGGGCGCTGCACCAGCATGATCCCGATGGCTGGCTGGGAAAAAACAATGCGTACGCCGAGGCGGCGACACAATTGATCATCGAGAACGACACGTCCTTCAAGGATAATCTGGACCGTTACAAATATCCTGACCGCTACCCGGAACACGCACCGATCATTTACCGAACTGAAGCGGAAATATTTTTGCGGCGGCTCGAAATCCGCTTGCGTGCGACTCCCTGCTTGCTGGGCGAGACCCTGTCCATCGCGGATGCGGGTGTCTTTCCGTTCATCCGTCAATTCGCCGACGTGGACAAGAACTGGTTCGCGCAAGCGCCCTATGCTTCGTTGCGTCGCTGGCTGAAAAACTTTCTGAACTCGGAACGCTTCGATGCGGTAATGAAAAAATATCCGCCATGGCAGCCCGGCGACCTGCCCACCACCATGGTCTCCCAAGAGGTAATTCCATTTCCATTTCAAAAGTAAAATAATCTGTGGGTCGGGCTTAACCAGCCAGCGTGTGTTGTTGGGGCTTTAGCCCCTTACAACCACGGCGTACCCCTTGCGGGTGTACTTGCTGAGCGTTAACCAGCGGCTTATGTCACCGTATTTTGGTGACTTAGCCGAATGGCTATGCAAAGCTAACCAGCGGCTTATGTCACCGTTAACCAATGACTTATGTT
>JADGRM010000211.1 GCA_017880945.1 Gallionella sp.
ACGAATTTGGCCAGCAAACCGGATGCAATGCTCATGAACGCAGCGACCCAGAGTACCACCACCCAGCTGCCGGTGTACGCCGTGAGCACGCTGGCCAGCGGCACCAGCAGCGAGGCCGTGCCCTTGGCTGTGTACAGGAAGCCGTTGTTGGCTGCGGCAAACTTCATGCCGAAGGTGTCGCCGCTAACCGCAGGGAAGATGGAGAATATCTCGCCCCAGCAGAGGAAAATCATCGGCGCGAAAATCAAGAAGCCGAGCGGATTGTGGCCGAACTGCATCAGGCCCAAGATCGCCACGCCCTCGCCGACAAATACCACCAGCATGGTGTTCTCGCGGCCGAGCTTGTCGGAGATCCAGCCTGTCAGTGGCCGGGTGAAACCATTGCACAGGTTGTCCATCACCAGAACCAGAGTCAGCAACGGCATGATCGCGCCGAAAACATCCATCGGCAGCGTCGCGACGCCGTAGTCCTTGGCGATCGGGGCGACTTGCGCCGCGGCTATGATGCCGCCGGCGGCGACCAGCACGAAGCAGACATAGAGCAACCAGAACACCGGCGTCTTGAGCATCTCCTGCGGCGTGTAGTTGTGCTGGCTCATGGGATTGGCCTTGTTGCTGACCGCCGCAGCGTAAGCCTTGAGCGGCGGACGGACGAGGAACAGCGCCAGCACCAGGATCACCGCGCCCTGGAGCAGACCGAAGGTGAAGAAGGCCTGCTGGTAGCCGCCGGTACGCACCATGTTGGAGATCGGAATGATGGTGATCGCCGCACCGGCACCGAATCCGGCGGCGGTCAGGCCGGCAGCCAGGCCGCGCTTGTCCGGAAACAGCTTCAGGGCGTTGCCGACGCAAGTGCCATAGACGGAACCGGCGCCGACGCCGGCGATCACCGCCGCGAAGTACAGCATTTCGAGGGAGTCCGCCATCGAATTCATGACCCAGGCGGCCGCCACCAGGACTGCACCAAACATCACGACGGGACGGGGACCGAATTTATCCATCGCCCAGCCTTCGACCGGGACCAGCCACGTTTCGGTCAATACAAAAACGGAAAAGGCGACCTGAATGGCAGCCTTGGTCCAGCCCATCTTGTCGTGCATGGGATCGACGAACACCGTCCAGCCGTACTGCAGGTTGGCAATCATAGCCATGCATATGATGCCAAAAACAAGCTGAACCCAACGATTACCCCACTTCGGACTATAGACATTGCTGTCAGTTGCGACTTGGCTCTGATGATTCATGAAGGTTTTCTCCTAGAAATTTTTATAAAATTTATATCCGCTAGTGTTATGCGTGACTTCTTTGTTCAATCTCCTATCGCTCCGTATGCTTGATACTTGAATATTAGGTCCCGCCAAGGGACGCTAACTCGCTACAATGAAACGCAATCGGCATCCGGGTAATACACCACTTTTCAACTCAGATGCACTGGCTCGTCGATCAAGCTGCCGCTCAATCGAATCTACTGAAAATAACTTGCTACATGACGCCATCGAGATGCCCGGCGTTGTCATGCAATTTCGCAAATCCCAATAGAACGATTCGATTGTGCGAGAACTGATTGGTGTAATCCTTGACCGCGGTTAAGTTTTGAAATATTTGATAGGTTGCGCATTTCGGCGGTTATAGCGAGATTGCTTCACGGCGTAGCTATAGCCCAAATGCCGAACCCACGACGTTGACGGCACTGCAGCTAGGGATACGGCGCCGGCCGCTGAAGCAATGGCACATGCTCGAAAAGAGGACGCGAACTTATCTTGTTGTTCTCAAAGACGACCGGACGGCGTTTTACTGGACGCACGTCTTCAGCAGCATGCCGTCGTAGTCGATGTAGAGAATTGGTTGCATGATAAACCCGGATTGTCCTGTTGGCACGCGTTTAAAACTGACCACCTGTGCGCAAACTAACTTGCCGGTGTCGTTTTGGGTTTGTTGACGGACTCAATGAACAACTGCTTCGTAACGTTGAGGTAACCATCACTGCATGTGCCTTGATACTCAAGCCAATGAACGGTATTGCCTGTCAAAACGATGCTGCCTGAAATTAGTGCGCTCCCCGCAGAAAGGACTAGCACTCCACCAAGACATCCCTTGTCATCACACATACCATTCATATGAAGCGCCTTGAGTGACATGCTTCTTGTGTAGGTTTTGCAGGTGGACGATGTATCCTCATATTTATCAACCGCTGGCACAAAAACACACGCTGACAGGGCGAAAGCAAAGGAGATTGGCGAGAATGTTTTCAGGATTCTCATCTCATTTGGCCTCGTGTAGGATGAATACTTCTGAACCCAAGCCCGTGCTTCTGTGTAATCCGTAAACACCCGTATATCGGCATCCACGAAAATCCCTGACAGCTATGCCTGCCAGGTAATCCATTGGTCGTCGTCGCCGAAGGTGATTTTGCTGAAGTCGTGGTTGTGTACGCGCTTGAAGAATTTGCTGTCTTCCCACGCCACTATTAGCTATTGCGCTTTGAAGTTGAATCCGCGTCCGCATTTTCTCTAAAATATACCCAATAAGGCCTGCCTAATTCCATTTCCATTTTACTATTTGAAATGGAATTGGCTATTGGCGGAACGCCCCTGCGGGGCTTCCGCCCTACCTGACTTAATACCCCAACGCCCTCGCGCCCTGATAAAACACAAAGCTCACCAGCCACGCCAGCCCCAGCGACCAGGCGAGGGACAGCACGGTGAAGCTGGTCTGCTTGGATTCGCTTTGCAGCGTGGCGACGGTGGCGAGGCAGGGGGTGTAGAGCAGAGTGAACAGCATGAAGCTGTAGGCTTGCACCCAGTCCAGTTGTTGACCTATCGCGTGGCCCAGCGCAGCGCCGCTCAGTCCGTAGATCACCGCGAGCGCGCCGATGACGATTTCCTTGGCGATGAAACCGAAAATCAGCGCGATGGTGAGTTGCTCGTTGATGCCGACTGGTGCGAAGAAGGGGTGCAGCGCGCCGCCTATCATTCCAGCCAGCGTGTCGGCGCTGGCGGGGACGGCGGACAGCGGCAGGTGGGTCAGCAGCCAGACCATCACGACGCCGGCGACGATGAATTTGGTGGCACGGCGCAGGAAGTGGCGCACTTCCAGCCAGCCGCGCAGCACCATCTGGCGCAAGGTGGGGAATCGGTAGGGCGGCAGCTCCAGCACGAACGGTTCGTTGTTCTTGAAGCGGTTCTTGAATATCAGCGCAGTGAGTATCGCGGCTCCGAAGCTGAACAGGTACAGACTGAACAGAACTATTGGTGCGGCCTTGGGCGAGAACAGCGCGGCGGTGAAGAAGATGAATACCTGCAGGCGCGCCGAGCACAGCGAGAGCGGGATCACCAGCATCGTGAGCAAACGCATCGCGCGCGAACGCATCACGCGAGTGCCCATCAGCGCGGGCACGTTGCAGCCGAAGCCCATCAGCAGCATCACGAAACCGCGTCCGTCCAGACCCAGGCGCGCCATCAGCGCATCCATCAGGAATGCGGCGCGCGACAGATAGCCGCTGTCTTCCACCATCGCCATGAACAGAAAAAACAGCACGATGATGGGCACGAACGCCGCGACGGTGGCCACGCCGTTGTAGATGCCGTCCAGCAGCAGGCCTTGCACCGCTTGCGGCAGGCCGCCCAGCAGCGGCACCAGCGCAGTCTCGCGCAGC
>JADGRM010000039.1 GCA_017880945.1 Gallionella sp.
ATGTCGGTCTGGATGTATTCGACCAGGTGGCCGAGGTGGATGCTGCCGTTGGCGTAGGGTAATGCCGAGGTGACGAGGATTTTTCTATTGGACATTGTGAACCAGACGAAATGCTATAAAGGCGCGGATTTTAGCAAATCGCGCGCGACAGCGGCGAATTGGTTAAAACCGGATTGTCCGTTAATACATTCATGCTTTGTAGGAGCCTGACTTGTCGGGCGATCCTGAACTATCGCGCAACAAGTTGCGCTCCTACAAAGGCGTTTTCATTCCTAATGGGTTATCTGGGTTAAAATCGCGCCCGTGAAAATGCAGCACGGACACTTTCAAGAGGAATCGCGATGAGCATCAAGTCAGACAAATGGATACGCCGCATGGCGGAGCAGCACAAAATGATCGAGCCGTTCGAGCCGAACCAGGTGAAGGAGAAAGACGGCAAGCGCATCGTATCGTACGGCACATCGAGCTACGGCTACGATATCCGCTGTTCCAATGAATTCAAGCTGTTCACCAACATCAACAGCACCATCGTCGACCCGAAGAATTTCGACCCGAGTTCCTTCGTCGAGGTCACTGCCGATTACTGCATCATCCCGCCCAACTCTTTCGCTTTGGCGCGTACCGTGGAATATTTCCGCATCCCGCGCAGTGTATTGACCATATGCCTGGGCAAGTCCACTTATGCGCGTTGCGGCATCATCGTCAACGTCACGCCGTTCGAGCCGGAGTGGGAAGGCTATGTGACGCTGGAGTTTTCCAACACCACCCCGCTGCCCGCCAAGATCTACGCCAATGAAGGCGTGGCGCAAGTGCTGTTCTTCGAGGGCGATGAAGTCTGCGAGACGTCCTACAAGGATAGAGGCGGCAAGTATCAGGGGCAGGTAGGCGTCACGCTGCCCAAAATGTAATCTTAGATGTGTAGGTCGGGCTTTAACCAGCGACTTGGTCGCCGTCTTTTGGCGGCCTAGTCGAATGGCTATGCAAAGCTGCCCGACATGGCGGGTAGAACCCGCCCTACGATAATCCGTTTCCACATCGCCTCCGAATTCTGCGACAATCCGCGCCAATTCGGTATCCCCGCCCAATTAGTTATTCCTAAAGGGAGTAAACCATGAAATTCCGTTTTCCTATTATCATCATCGATGAAGACTTCCGTTCGGAAAATGCCAGCGGGCTGGGTATCCGCGCTTTGGCTGATGCCATTGAAAAAGAGGGGATGGAGATCCTCGGCGTCACCAGTTATGGCGACCTGACTTCGTTCGCGCAGCAGCAGAGCCGCGCCTCGGCGTTTTTGCTGTCGATCGATGACGAGGAATTCGGCGGGGGCAGCGCGGAGGAAACCGAGGTGGCGCTGAAAAGTTTGCGCGCCTTCGTCCAGGAGATACGCTTCAAGAACGCCGACATCCCGATCTACCTGTATGGCGAGACGCGCACTTCGCGGCACATTCCGAACGACATCCTGCGCGAGTTGCACGGCTTCATTCACATGCACGAGGACACGCCGGAATTTGTGGCGCGCCACATCATCCGGGAGGCCAAGGCTTATCTGGATTCGCTGGCGCCGCCGTTTTTTCGCGCTCTGTTGCATTACGCGCAGGATGGCTCCTACTCGTGGCACTGTCCGGGACACTCGGGCGGCGTGGCGTTTTTGAAATCGCCGGTCGGGCAGATGTTCCACCAGTTTTTCGGCGAGAACATGCTGCGTGCCGACGTGTGCAACGCGGTGGATGAGCTCGGCCAGTTGCTCGATCACACCGGGCCGGTGGCGGCCTCCGAGCGCAATGCGGCACGTATTTTTAATGCCGATCATCTGTTCTTCGTCACCAACGGCACGTCCACTTCCAACAAGATCGTGTGGCATTCCACCGTGGCACCCGATGATATCGTAGTGGTGGATCGCAACTGCCATAAATCCGTCCTGCACGCGATCATCATGACCGGCGCGGTGCCGGTATTTCTGACGCCGACGCGCAATCACTACGGCATCATCGGGCCGATCCCGAAGTCCGAATTCGAGCCGAAAAACATCCAGCGCAAGATCGACGCGAATCCGTTCATCAAGGACAAGACCAAGAAGCCGCGCATCCTGACAATCACCCAAAGCACATACGACGGTATCGTGTACAACGTGGAAATGCTGAAGGAGATGCTGGACGGGCGCATCGATACGCTCCACTTCGATGAAGCCTGGCTGCCGCATGCTGCTTTCCACGAGTTCTACAAGGACATGCATGCGATCGGCAAATACCGTCCGCGCGCCAAGGAATCGATGATCTTTGCCACGCAGTCCACGCACAAGTTACTGGCCGGACTGTCGCAGGCCTCGCAGATCCTGGTGCGCGAACCAGAGAGCCACAAACTGAACAAGCATATTTTTAACGAAGCCTATCTGATGCACACTTCCACCAGTCCGCAGTACGCCATCATTGCCTCGTGCGACGTGGCTGCGGCGATGATGGAACCGCCCGGCGGTACGGCGTTGGTGGAAGAGTCCATTGCCGAGGCGCTGGATTTCCGGCGCGCGATGCGCAAAGTGGACGACGAATTCGGCAAGGACTGGTGGTTCAAGGTGTGGGGGCCTGACATCCTGGCCGAGGAAGGCATCGGTTCGCGCGAGGACTGGGTGTTGCATACCGATGACAAGTGGCATGGTTTCGGCAAGCTGGCCACCGGTTTCAACATGCTTGACCCGATCAAGGCGACCATCATCACGCCGGGCCTGGATGTGGACGGGGACTTCTCCGACAGCGGCATACCCGCTTCCATGGTCACCAAATATCTGGCCGAGCACGGCGTGATCGTCGAGAAATGCGGACTGTATTCGTTCTTCATCATGTTCACGATCGGCATCACCAAGGGACGCTGGAACACGCTGCTCACCGCATTGCAACAGTTCAAGGATGATTATGACCGCAATCAACCGATCTGGCGCATTTTGCCGGAATTCGCAGTGGCCCATCCCCGCTATGAGCGCGTTGGCCTGCGCGACCTGTGCCAGCAGATCCACGATGCATACAAGATGCACAACGTGGCGCGCATGACCACCGAGATGTATCTGTCCGATATGCAGCCGGCGATGAAGCCGTCCGATGCGTTCGCCAGAATGGCGCATGACGAGATCGAGCGCGTGGAGATCGACCAGCTCGAAGGCCGCATCACGGCGGTGTTGCTGACCCCCTATCCGCCGGGTATCCCGCTGCTGATTCCGGGCGAGATATTCAACAAAACTATCGTGGACTATCTCAAGTTCGCGCGCGATTTCAACGAAAGATTCCCCGGCTTCGAGACCGATATCCACGGCCTCGTCGCGGAAGAAACCGATGGCGGGAAAGGTTATTTTGTGGACTGCGTAAGGTAGATCAAGGATCAAGGATCAAGGATCGAGGATCAAGGATCGAGGAGCCAGTAAAATCGATTTCTCCGCTTTTATCTCGATCCTGATTTAGATTTTCATTTGTTCATAGCTGCCGGTACCGTGGCGTGTTTCGATCTGAACCCCGACTTCCTTGAGCAGCGGAGTAGGCAATATCCCCCCCGCGCAAACGATGACCGCATCATTGGGCAGATCGATAGCCGTGCCCTTTTGGTCGAGCAGCACGGTGGCGGACCTGATCTCTTTGACGGTCGATTCGAGCAACACGGATAGATGCCCGGAAATGCGCGCCTCTTCGGCGAGCTCCCGATTTTTCTGCTTTACGCGGCTGAATGCGCTGCTGCGGTAGCTGAGCGTGACGGTAGTGCCGGGCTCTTTGGCAATCGACACGGCGGCTTCCAGTGCCGCATCTCCGCCGCCGACCACTAACACATGCTTGTCCCGATATTGTTCCGGATCGACCAGGCGATACACCACCTTTTCCAGCTCTTCGCCCGGGACCTCCAGCCTGCGTGGTGTGCCGCGCCTGCCAATGGAAAGCAACACGCTGTGGGTAAGGTAACTGGTGCGATTGGTGACGACAGTAATCGTGTCGCCCTGGCGCTCGATCTTTTCCATGCGTTCGCCGAAGTTGATCTTGATGCCGGCTTTGTCGACCACATCCTCCCAAAGTTTCATCAGCGACTCTTTGCTTATTTCTTTAACGTGCACTTTTCCGATGATGGGCAGGTTCATGGGTGCAGTCATGACGATCTTGCCCCGTGGGTAATGCAGCGTGGCGCCGCCGAAAGTTTCTTCCTGTTCGAGCGTCACGCAGCGCAGGCCATGATGTTTGGCGGCAAGGGTGGCGGAAATGCCGGCGGGTCCGGCACCGATGACGACGACATCGTGCGGCGTTTTTGCGCGGCCGCGTTTCGAAATGGAATCCATCGCCTGTCTTCCCTGTTCCACGGCTTTTCTTATCAAGCCCATGCCCCCGAGTTCTCCCGCGATGAAAATGCCGGGCACATTGGTCTCGAAGTTGGGTTTGAGTTGCGGGATGTCCACCCCCCGGGTTGCGGTGCCGAAAACAAGTTTGATCGCGCCAACCGGGCAGGAAGTGGCACAGGCACCGTGACCTATGCAAAGCGCAGGACTGATAAGCACGCCTTTCCCGTCGATGATCCCGATCGCTTGTTCAGGGCAGGCTTCATAGCAGCCGCCCGAGCCGAGACACAGATTGGGGTCGAACACAGGGTGGAGAGTCGATGGTTCGGTCAATCCGGACTCTACCGCTTCATGCCAGGTTTCTTTCGCAATCTTTTGGCGGCGATTTCGTTTGTATAGATATATAACCAAAGGCGCTGCCAGGGGCAGCACATAAAGCAGGTAGATGAATAACTGATCGTTCATTTTGGTATGCGGCCTGTCGATACAAATGTGAGTGTAGGCCAAGAAATTTCTTGGACTATTCAAGAAAGGTCAAGAGGGTGTAGGTGGACACGGAATGCATTGATGCACCTAACGCCTGTTACCCGGTTGGCAGTTTCGACATTCCGAAGGGTGAACTTGTTCCAGTGCATGCAGTCTATCTGTGCGAACAATGCAATTCAAGGCGTGCCTGTGCAGTGTCTCGAGTGCTGATGCAGGTAAAATGGGCACACGGTTTTTCATAATGTTGATTTGGTTCAGTGCAATAAGTGGGTTGAGTAGATATGCCATCTGAGTTATCTCGTGATCAAAATGTTACAGCAACTGCCGGTAGCGGCCCCCACACCGATGAACGTCGTGCTGAACAGCATCCTGTTCAGCTTGCTGTATTTGGTGGTTCACGTTCCGGGGATAAACGTGCTGACGTTGTTCGTGGAGAAGGTGTCGGTCCAAAGGTGGTGTGGTTTGCAACTATCGCTCTGATCGCGGCGGCATGGCCTGTTTCGACTGGTTCAGTATACAAACCCGGGACAGGCATAGGCTATTACCTGGGTTTGGTCGGCGGGGTGATGATGTTGCTGATGCTGCTTTATCCGGTACGCAAGCATATGCGCTTGGCCCGCAACTGGGGACCGTTGCGTTACTGGTTCATGGTGCACATGATATTCGGGATCGGCGGACCGGCGTTGATCCTGTTCCACTCGACCTTTCATGTGAAGTCGCTGAATGCCGGTGTTGCGCTTTTCTCCATGTTGCTGGTGGCGGCCAGTGGCATCATAGGGCGCTTCATCTATAAGCGCATACATCATGGGCTCTACGGGCGTAAATCCAATCTGGAGGAATTGCAGCAAGCCGTGGACTCCAACCAAAACAAGATGGGCAAAGTAAACGCGGTGTTGATGGAGGCAACCGGAGTCGGCGAGAAGTTGAAGCAGTTCCGCGAAACGGCGATTGCTCAAAAGAGAACGCCCCTCGATCGCGCCTGGAATTTTATGACCCTGGGTTGGCAGCGACGCAATCTGGCGATTTACTGCCACCAGGAGTTGCAGCGGGCTGCCGTTCTTCTGGCCAAGGCTCAAGGCTGGAACAAGCTTCAGCAGGATCAGCATCTTCATGCGGTTTCACTTGATGTGGACGATTATCTGGCTGCCGTGCAGCAGGCTGCCCAATTCTCATCCTACGAGCGGCTGTTCCGTTTGTGGCATATCCTGCATTCACCCTTCGTTTGGTTGCTGGCTATCAGTGGCATTGTCCACGTCATAGCTGTCAATATGTACTGATTGCCGCCGGATGCTACTACGCATTGCTCTCCTGACTTTGTCCCTGTCTGTTTCCGGTATCGCGCTGGGGGCGGGTGAGACCGCGCTGATGCCCGGGGAAGTGATCCAGGGACACGCCAAGCTCGAAGCGGATTGCAAGGAATGCCACGTCCGGTTCGACAAGGAGGCGCAAACTACACTGTGCTCGGATTGCCACAAGGATGTGAAGGCGGATGTCCTGAAACACGAGGGATTTCACGGCAGGCTTGAAGAGAAGGAATGCCGTGCCTGTCATACCGAACACAAGGGACGGAATGCGAATATCGCGGTGCTGGATACGAAGAACTTCGACCACGCGAAGACCGACTTTCCCTTGTTGGGCGCTCACCAGAAGCAAGAAAAAATAAAGTGCAAGGATTGTCACGAGGCGAAGAAAAAATATCGTGATGCGCCTTCAGCCTGCAATGCCTGCCATCGCAAGGATGATAAACACAAGGGTAGTCTGGGCGCCGATTGCAAGAGCTGCCACAACGAGCGCAGCTGGAAAGAAACAAAGTTCGATCACAGTCTGGAAAAGACCCGCTTTGCTCTCAGCGGCAAACACGTGGACGTGAAATGCAGCAAATGCCATGTCGACTCCACTCACTACAAAGGCGTGTCGCATGAATGCGTGGTATGCCATCGCAAGGATGACAAGCACAAGGGGCAATACGGCAAGAAGTGCGAAACCTGCCATACGGAAAAGGACTGGAAAAAAATCCAGTTCGATCACGATACGCAAACGAAATTCAGGCTGCTTGGCAAGCATGAGTTGGCGAAATGCGTGAGTTGCCACAAGACGCCGCTTTTTACCAAAGAGAAAACGCCGACTACATGTATAGCGTGCCACCGCAAGGACGATGTGCACAAAGGCGGATTGGGCGAAAAATGCGCGACTTGCCACAACGAGGAAAAATGGAAGTCCGCGAAATTCGACCACGACAAAGACACAAAATTTCCGTTATCTGGCAAACACGCCACAACCAAGTGTGATGCCTGCCATAAACCGGAATTGAGAGCCGCCGCAGAGAAACTGGCCACGACCTGCATCGGTTGCCACAAGAAGGATGACAAGCACAAGGAAAGTTTCGGCACGAAATGCGAATCCTGCCACAAAGAAAAAGACTGGAAAGAGATCAGGTTCGATCACGGCCGCGATACGAAATATGCATTGAAGGGCAAGCACGAGAAGGTCAAATGTATCGCTTGCCATACGGACAAACTGTATGAGCAGAAGCTGGCCCAGGATTGCATCTCTTGCCACAAGAAAGACGATGTGCACAAGGAAAAGCTGGGTAAACGCTGCGAATCCTGCCATAACGAAAAAGATTGGAAGGATGCCAAAATAGACCATGGGCGCGCGCGCTTTCCGCTGCTTGGCATGCATGTGAAAGTGGAGTGCAAGAAATGTCACCAGACGCAGCTATTCCGCGATACGCCGTCCGATTGCGTCTCCTGCCACAAGAAGGACGATGACAAAGTACACAAGCGCAGACTGGGTAACAAATGTGAGTCATGCCACAATGCGCGGTCATGGAAGGCCTGGGATTTCGATCACGACAAGCGTACCAAATTCATGCTCGATGGCGGACACAAGAAACTGGATTGCTACGCTTGCCATAAAAAAGAGGTCGATGACCGCTTTGCGGTTCCGCGTTCATGTGTCGGTTGCCACGAAGATGATGACGTGCATCAGGGAAGGTTTGGTCAACAATGCGAACGCTGCCATGTCACCAGTAAATTCCGCACCCTCCGAAAATGAATTTACATTACCGCTCATTCCGGTTTTTCTACCGTTTGTCTGCAGGAACACGTTTTTCATCCCGGTGAACTGCACCTTGTCGGCAAACGGGCGTCCTAATCGGGAACAGCGAGAACTCATTACTTAACGGCATCTGAAATAAAATGATGAAATTGAAAAACGCATTTATTCGAAGTAAAGACGGGCTGATCGATTTTTTGGAAATGGCCGCGTGCGATTCCCTGGAAGGAGCAGAAATGATGAACAAGCACACAAACAAGTTTGAGGGCAAGCATACGCTTCATGCCTTGATTCCTCCTCGTTGGATCGCGATGATGTTCATCTTGCCGCTGCTGGCAGTGGCCCATTTTGCGTTGGCTCAGACAACAGGTGTTGATACTTCAAGCTTCAACCATATCCAAACCGGGTTTAACCTAACGGGTCCCCACGCCACGGCTCCGTGCGAGTCCTGCCATGTCCAGGGCGTGTTCAAGGGAACGCCGCGGGATTGCGCGACTTGTCACAGTGTCGGAAACCGCATGGGCGCAACGGCAAAACCTAACATGCACATTCCCACCGTTGCCAAATGCGACAACTGTCACAGACCCACGACCTGGACACCGGCTTCGTTCAGTCACGTGGGTGTGGCACCGGGTGCTTGCCTGACCTGCCATAACAACATGACGGCGACGGGCAAACCGAACGGGCACATTTTGACATCTGCATCATGCGACAGATGTCATCGCACCGTGGCCTGGGTACCGGCGGGTTATGACCACACGGGGGTGGCTCCGGGTACTTGTGCGACCTGTCACGGGATAACTGCGACAGGCAAACCGAACGGGCACGTTGCTACTACCGCTTCATGCGATATCTGCCACAATACCAGGGCTTGGTTACCGGCGGGTTACAACCATACGGGAGTGGCTCCGGGCACTTGTGCGACCTGTCACGGGATAACTGCGACAGGCAAGCCGAACGGGCACATCGCCACTACCGATTCATGCGATGCCTGCCACACAACCAAGACCTGGTTGGGGGCTGGATACAACCACGTGGGGGTGGTGCCGGGCACTTGCGCGACTTGTCACAACGGTACGACGGCGAAGGGGGTGGGTGGCGGGCCTACAACCCGATACCCCGCCTACTCGGGTCATGTGCCTACTTCCATGTGGCCTTCATGCGATATTTGCCATAAGTCAACGACAAGCTTCCTCAATGCCAAAGTACATGGATCGGGTGCATCTGTTTCGGGCCTATGCAATATCTGCCACAGTCACCACAATAATTCGCAATCGTGCGACAAATGCCACTCCACAAGCACCTGGAACAATTAATGAGATAGGGGGCGTGATTTACCTCGAACAGGTTAGCTTTGCATAGCCATCTGACTGATGGGACAACGGATAGGGCTACTGATGAAACCACTAGCCATTCCGCTATGTCACCAAAAAACAGTGACCAAGCGGCTGGTTATAGCCATCTGACTGATGAAACAACTGATATGACTACTAGCCATCTGACTAACCCAGCAAAAGACGCTGGGCAAGTCATTGGTTATAGCCAATCCACTAAGCCATCAAAGAACGGTGGCAAAGTGGCTGGTTATAACCCAGCAAAAGGCTTTGCATAGCCATCTGACTAAGTTGGCAAACTACGCCAACCAAGTCATTGGTTAACGCTGGGCAAGTCATTGGTTATTGCATCCTGTAGGTATCGCGCCCGATAGCGAATTTCCCGGTGTTTGTTTCGCCGGATGTGCCGGTTGCGATGTTGGAAAAAAGGAAAAAATTTGAAGGCCACTAGCGATTTGCGAACCAAGCGAAATTTCACCCGCCCGTTCACCCTCTTGGCAGTTGTCTTGTTGTTAAGCGGCGTTGCAACAAAGTCGGCTCATGCCCACGTGATTGAACGCATAGAGATCAAGCACGCGGGAGACGAGGCAGAAATACAAATCCTGTTCGATGTCAGGATTCAATATCTGCGCGAGGCATCGCTCAACAATAACGATATTCATATTTTCATCAAACTTCTGGAAGCCGACCCGGATCGTACCCGTCTGGTTCCGGAAGCAATGGATTCACCGCCGTCAGATTTTGTCCCGCATTTTACGGTAAGCTTTCCCGAGCTTGATTCATCGCTCGCCATCCATTTTGACAAGAAAGTGGTTTACCGCGTCCAGCCCGGTAAGGATGGGCGCAGCATCAGCATCTTTACACCGGTGATCAAACCTAAAAGCGAGCTCCAGGCCGAAGCGGCAGTGCCACCGGCAGCACCGCAAACACCGGAGGAAGTCGAACAGGATGCCAGGCAATTGATGGATAGCGCACGCGATGCGATCGGTCACGATCAAGTTGTAAAGGCGATAGAAGTCTTGAACCGGTTGCTCAACCTTCCGCCCAACCAACAGTCCCAGGCTGCACAGGAACTGATCGGCGAGGCACGCGAGAAGAATGGCGAGTTCGACAAGGCACGTGTCGAGTACGAGCTATACCTGAAGCTTTACCCGGACGCCGCGGATGCGGCGAAAGTGAAGGGGCTGTTGGCGCAGCTGCCTCAGGCAGGTGCCAAGCCGGCATTCCGTTCTGCCCAGAAGAAGGCCATCGATGAGAAGATGATGGTCTATGGCGGCATCTCCCAGAATTACTATAAGGGTATGTCGCATACGGATACCACTACTGCGGACAGCAATGGGATCACCACGGCATCCCTGACAAGTACGGACCAGTCGATGCTGATCTCATCGCTGGATATGACCGGGCGGAAACGCACGGATACCACTGATACGCGTATCGTAGTACGCGATGCATACAACGCGAACTTCCTGCCAAGGCAAAAAAGCGATAACCGGCTGAATTCCGCCTATATAGAACAGAGTTCACGGGATCACAGCTACCTGTATCGTCTGGGTCGGCAGACCGGGTGGTCAGGCGGTGTGCCGGGGCGTTACGACGGCGCATGGGTGGGCTTTAGCCCGAATTCCGTTTGGCGCATCAATGGTGTCGTCGGCACACCGGTGGACTTTTACAACAGCGGTGCCGAAAGTAAAACCTTTGCCGGTGTGAGCCTCGATCTTACCAGGCTGCCCGAGCAGTGGAGCGGCAGCGGTTACTTTATTCAACAAAAGGTCGGCAGCATCGTGGATCGCCGCGCTGTCGGGATGGAAGCACATTATTTTGACGCGCAGCGCAATTACAACGGGCTGCTCGATTACGACACCTTATTCAAGGCGGTCAATATCGCGACGCTGCAGGGAAACTGGACGACAGGGACCGGCAGCAATTACAACTTGCTGATGGACCATCGCAAATCGCCACCCCTGCAAATTACCAATGCGTTAATGGGTCAACCCGTGCAAAACATAGCGGCGGCATTGTCACAGCCGGGCGTGTCGGCGGACACGCTGCGTGCCGACGCGCAGACGCTAAGCGCAACATCCAATCTGTTTATGGTCGGAATGACGCAACCCTATTCTGCGCATTGGCGATTGGGCGGCGATTTCCGTATTGCCAACACATCCGGTACCGGGGCAGTTAGTACGGTAGCCGCTGCTCCGGGTACCGGGAATTCCTATATCTATACGATGCAGGCAATAGCCAACAATCTATTTATAGAAAACGACCTGAGCGTGATCAGTGCCAGCTATGTCGACGATCACAGATTTGAAGGCCGGTCTTTGACATTTAGCCGGGTTGAGACTTTGCGGAAAAACTGGCGGCTGGATATGGCGTTGCAGCTTTATAACCAGAGCGACACTTTGGGTGTTCATCAGACGCGGATCACACCCAGCCTCAAGTTGAATTACCACTTGAACGAAGAGATCAGCCTGGAAGGCGAGGGCGGGCTTGAAGATACCCATACCTATAGCGCAACCCAAAATGACAAGACTCGACGCAGGTATTTCTACGTTGGCTACCGCTGGGATTTCCGATAGACAGTGACCGTAGGGTGGGCTGCGCCCGACATTTAGTTCCGGTTCGTCCGGCTTAGGCTTTCAGGGTTTTCTGTCGAAAACCAGGAAGTGATAGTGATACAGA
Organism: Gallionella sp.; assembly: GCA_017880945.1. GTDB lineage: Bacteria > Pseudomonadota > Gammaproteobacteria > Burkholderiales > Gallionellaceae > Gallionella. The sequence goes on from JADGRM010000039.1 coordinate 11,860, forward strand.
TTCTTCTCGTCCGGTGCATGACTTACGCGTTCGGTTTCCTGCCACAACTTGCGGTCGAATTCCGTAAAGTGCGCATCGCCTGAGATGTCCGCATCGATTTCGGTCAGGTAGATGCGGTCGGCAAGATCGATCGCCTGACGATAAAGTTCCGCGCCGCCGATCACAAAAATTTCCGCATCTTCGCCGCACGCCGAGATTGCCGCTTCGAGCGAGTTCACCACCACCACACCCGGCTGCGCATAGTTCGCATTGCGCGTCACCACCACCGAAGTGCGTCCCGGCAACGGCTTGCCGATCGATTCATAAGTCTTGCGCCCCATCACGATATGGTGCCCCATCGTGAGTGCCTTGAAGTG
>JADGRM010000040.1 GCA_017880945.1 Gallionella sp.
ATGCCACCAACTGCACTGAAGTAACAACATCGCTCATTTCATCTTCTGCATCCTTTATCTGTTTTGAACCTACACTTACATTCTCCACAGACTCGCCAACCAGCAGCTTGATTTCCTTGGCCGCAACGGCAGAACGTTGCGCCAGGTTGCGCACCTCGGCCGCCACAACTGCGAAGCCGCGTCCCTGTTCGCCGGCACGCGCCGCTTCCACCGCGGCGTTCAGCGCCAGGATGTTGGTCTGGAACGCGATGCCTTCGATCACGCTGATGATGTCCCCGATCTTCCTCGAACTGGCGTTGATCGAGGCCATGGTTTTCACGGCTTGCCCCACCGCCAGCCCTCCCTTGACCGCGATGTCCGATACACTTGCCGCCAACCGGTTGGCGTGCTTGGCGTTCTCGGCGTTCTGCTTCACGGTCGAGGTCAGTTCTTCCATGCTGGAGGCGGTCTCTTCCAGGCTGGATGCCTGTTGTTCGGTGCGCTGCGACAGATTACTGTTGCCTGCCGCGATTTCCTGCGAAGCGGTGTTGATCGAGTCGGTGGTGGCACGCACCCCGCTGACGATGCGATCGAGGCTGGCATTCATGTCCTGCAGCGCCTGCATCAGTTGTCCGATTTCATCCCTTGATCTTACTTCGATGCGCTGGGTCAGGTCGCCATCGGCCACGCGTCTGGCGATTTTTATTGCATATTTTAATGGACGCGTCACCGACCTGATGTTGAGCGTCAGCCCCAAAGCGAGCAATCCGAGCACGACAACAAGACTTGCGACCACTATGGCGATGCTGCTCTGCGAAGCCTGATCGAGTGTGCTGGTCTTGAATCCCACTTTGACCTTGCCGATGGTCTTGCCGCTGATATTGACGATGTTATGCTCATACACCAGCAGATGCGATGTATCGGCAGGTGCTTTCATAACATTCCCGGTTAATGATGTGCCATCGGTATCGTAATACTCGGCAAACGCGACGTCTTTGTCCCTGGTTGTATCCTTGACGAAGTTCTCCAGTGCCGACAGGTCGTAGTTGATTAAGTACTGCTCGCTGATTGTGGCAAGGATGGTGGTAAGGCTGTCCGCTTTGTTTTCCATCATCGAAGTCAGTTCGCGGTGTTGTTGTACGACCAGCACACTTCCCAGCGCCCCGATCAAAATCGTGACCAGCAACAGTGTCGGCATCAGCAATTTCTTGTTGATCGTATTTAATCTAAATAGATGAGATTTCATATGCCTTACTTATCGTTACAGCATTAGTTGGGTCCATATCTCCCGGCAAAATAGTGCCGGGAGATATGGAGGCTCGATCCTCATTTAAATGATTCTGAAATAAAGCCGCTTGTTGCGTGAACACACCAGTTTCAGGTTTCAGCAAGTTGACAACAACTCAATATGCAATGACCGTACCATCATCGCAAATGATTGTTTTTAAAGGATAGTAATTCGTTTGGTATTGAGGGTGACTGATAATTGATTCAAAAATGACAATTTCCCATCGCCATCTGTCATTTTTAAATCAACTACACCGCAAACTTTTATGCAAATGCGGATTATGGCTGAGCACAAATAAGAAGAAGTGCGCTGGATTATTCTCTTGACTGTTGCGACAACTTTATCAGCGAACCGACATCCATAATCATGGCAACTCGCCCATCGCCCATGATCGTGGCTCCGGATATGCCAACCACTTTTCGGTAGTTGGTTTCCAGGCTCTTGATCACCACCTGATGTTGCCCGACCAGTTCGTCCACGAACAAGGCGACTTTCTTGCCTTCCGTTTCCAGTAGCACCAAAATGCCTTCGGTCGGGTCGGTGATCTTGGGCTTGATATTGAACACCCGATGCAGTGTGATCATCGGCATATATTCGCCGCGCACATGTACCACCTGCCCTTGCCCGCTGATTTCATTGACATCACCGGCTTTGGGCTGAAAGGATTCGATGATGAAACTGAGCGGGATGATGTAGATCTGGTCACCCACTGCGACCGACAACCCATCCAGAATGGCCAGGGTCAGCGGCAGGCGGATGGAAACGGTGCTGCCCAGCCCATGGCGCGAAGTGACTTCGACACGACCGCCGATGCTCTCGATATTTTTCTTGACCACATCCATGCCGACACCGCGTCCGGAAACATCTGTGACGACAGCGGCGGTAGAAAACCCGGGCGCATAAATCAATTGCCAGACTTCGGTATCACTCATGCCGTCGCTGACAGGCATCCCCTTTTCTTTGGCTTTAGCGAGTATCCTCTCACGATTCAATCCTGCTCCGTCATCTGATACTTCAATGACGATATTGCCGCCCTGGTGCGCGGCACGCAGGGTGATGGTGCCTTGCGGGTCTTTACCTCTGGCAACACGTTCATCGGGAAACTCGATGCCGTGATCCAGGCTGTTACGCACCAGATGGGTGAGCGGATCGCTAATCTTTTCGATCAGGCCCTTGTCCAGTTCGGTGCCCTCACCGATGATCTTGAGTTGCACTTTCTTGTTGAGCTTGCCTGCGCTATCGCGCACCACACGCTGGAAACGACTGAACACAAGGTTGATCGGCATCATGCGCACTGACATGACCGAATCCTGCAAGTCACGGGTATTGCGCTCAAGCTGCGCCAAACCATTGACCAGGCGTTCGTGCAACACCGGATCCATGCCGGATACGGTTTCCGCCAGCATGGCTTGGGTGATCACCAGTTCACCAACCAGATTGATCATGGTGTCCACTTTGCCCACGCTGACGCGTATGGAGGTGTCGGCTCCGGTTACAGCGGCAACCCTGTCGGTGGTGCGGCGTCCCGGGACATCATCTTTTCGAACGTTCAATACGGGTGCACGAGGCTGGACCTGATTTCCCTCTTCTCCAAAAAAGCCATAACCCTGAGCATTTTCTACTCCAGACTTGATCGTCCCGGGATCCACGAAGAAACCATAATCCTCAACTTCAGCTTTGGCTGGTTTCGGCTCATCAAAGAAGCCATAAGCTTGTTCTGTTTCTGTAATCTCTTTGCCGAAGACTGTTTCACCCTGCGCCGTAATGGTCAATTGTTCCGGCTTCAAAAAGAACGAAAATATTTCTCGCAAATCCGCTTCGGATGCGTACGTGGTCAGCGACAGATTCACCGCATTGGCGGTGATTGTTTTATTTTCGATCTTGCCAAGATTGCCCAAGTCATCCAGCAAATTATCGAGGTAGGATTTGCTGGGAAATGCGGTGTGTGAATTGGCAAACTGAATTTTGTAAAGATGCTGCATGGAAGCTCGCGGCGTTGCTACGGCCCGACTGGCGGCTGGTTTAGTACCTCCGGCTGGACTATTCGCAAGATGTTCCAATTTGGCGCAGATTTCGATTGATGCAGACTCGTCGGCAACCGCTCCATTCTGGTGTGCATCCAATAATCCACGCAACACATCACCCGCTTGCAGGAAGACATCCACCATTTCGCGGGTGAGGGCGATTTCATTCTTGCGTATGCGATCCAGCAGAGTCTCCAAAATATGGGTCACGTCGGCCATGTCGGTAAAACCGAATGTACCGCTGCCCCCTTTAATGGAATGGGCTGCGCGAAAAATGGCGTTCAATTGATCCGCATCGGGTGCATCCGGATCGAACGCAAGCAGCAGGCTCTCCATGCTCGCGAGGTGTTCGGCGGTCTCATCAAAGAACACCTGATAAAACTGGCTCATATCGATGGACATCGGCTTTTTCCCAAGGTTATGGTGTAGGAAATTCTGGCTGGTTGGGCAAGTCAGAATTCAGGCAGTGCTGATAACGTTAACCGATCACCTTTTTGACGACTTCCAGCAGTTTATGCGGATCGAACGGCTTGACCAGCCAACCCGTCGCGCCCGCCGCCCTGCCTTGAGTCTTCATGGCATCACTGGATTCAGTGGTCAGCATCAGAATCGGCGTGGTCACGAACTGCGGCAGACCACGCAACGCTTTAATCAAGGCCAAGCCATCCATCTTGGGCATGTTCTGGTCGGTCAGTATCAGGTCAATCGCGTTACCCTTGGCCTTGTCCAACCCTTCCTGGCCATCAGCCGCCTCGATGACGGTATAGCCGGCGGATTTAAGAGTGAAGGCCACCATCTGACGGATGGAGGTAGAGTCATCAACAGCTAAAATAGTTTTGGCCATTTTTTTCCTGCTCAATTAAGTAGTTAAAATAGTAATTTTAAAATACTGAGCCAGATGCATTCATTACCCAAAAATGCAATCGGCCCTTGTTACGCTTCATAAGTTATAACAATGACTTGGCTGTCGTATTGCGACAGCCAAGTCACATGTCTAGTAGACATATCATTAGTTCCACTAGAACAACTCGATGGCGCCCGTGCCAAAATCTTTTTGCGCAACCGGGCTGGCTTTTTGTTTGTCCAGCGAAATGACGTGCTTGTCCAGCAAGCGATTGTAGGCGGCGATTTGCTCCAGGTACTCACGCTGACTCGGGCTACCCTGTCCCTTACCCATCTCGTTCGCCACTTCCTGCAGAGCAGCCATGCGCATTTTGGCATGCTCAATCAACTGCGAACTCATGTCCTGGAATTGCAATGTGGATATAACCACCAGAACGTTCTGCTCTACATTGGTGCTGATCATGTTCAGCTCGACGGCATTTTTAGCGACGGTTTCGTTGAAGGAATTGAGGTCAGCCACCATAGCCTGGACATGTTTATTGGATTCCTTCACGGCTGCCATATTGCCTGCAGCCAAGTCGTTGGCGTTGGTTTCCGAGGCAGCCAGAGATCGGTCGACATTGTTGACCAACTCGTGAAGTTGTTTGCTGAAACTGTTGGTATGTTCGGAAAGGTCACGCACACCATCAGATATCGCGATGAAATTGCTGACCAGTTTAGTTATGGCATCGCTGAGAATAGCCTGGGTGTTACCCAGTTCGGTGTGTGCCGAGCTAAGTTGCTCGGATATCTCATTGCCCAATTGCACATGGAAGGCGCTGCTTTCCTTGAGGAACTTCTGCCCTTCTGATGTTGACGAATCGGCTCTTCTGAAGTAGTCCCTGGCTTGTTTGAACAAATAAGCCAAACAAGCCACCAAAGCCAAAAACACCAGTCCATCAGCCAGAAGGTTTCTCTCGTTGTTGAAATACAGCAGTGCATCTCCCGCCAGCAAAACGCAACCGACCAATGCGCCAATCCAGGCAAGGCGTGAATAATTTTTCATTGTTGAGGACCCTTAAATTCCACTCATATCTACATACATATTCGGCTTTTATTTATATACGGCTACAGCCTTGCGGCATATTAACGATCGGGGCAAATACTACCGCGTTTAAGATAGTGCCACAACTGGATGATGATGCCCCCATAACAATCAGATGGCTTGATAAGAGCCTGCGCAAATAAAAAGTCTCCTAATAATTTGCTCAAATCAGCCTGGCTCAGCCACCTCACGGATGGACTCGGCTTGCAGGGTGCTGCGTACATGCTGGAGCAAATCAGTATCGGTATAGGGTTTGGTCAAATAGATGTTTACTCCGGCACGCATCGCCTGCTCGCGATGCTTTTCAGTCGAACGGGAGGTAATCATGATGATAGGCAGATGTTGCGTCGCCTCTTCCAGCCGCAGATGTTGGGCGAGTTCCATGCCGTTCATGTTAGGCATTTCCATGTCGGTGCAGATCAGGTGCGGCTCAAAAGATTTGAGTACACGGATCGCCTCCATACCATCGCCCGCACCCTTGACCTCATAGGCAGCATCCTGAAGAAGCTGCATCAGCCCCTTGCGCACGGAAAGTGAGTCGTCGACGACCAGTATCCGGCGCACATGGCGGCGCGCGGCAGCGGCCAGATCGGCGGCAGCGGCCGTAACGGCAATGGGTGAGGCGAGCAATTCAGGCACGTTGAGCAAGGGCACCAGTGAGCCGTCGCCCAATATAGTCACGCCCGAAATGCCATGCACGCGAGGTAAATATTTTCCCATGCTCTTTACCATCACGCTGCGACTATCAATGAGGCGGTCTGCCAGAATTGCCTTGGTGCCGCCCATCGTGCGGATCAGGACTTTCGGCATCGCTGCATAACGTTCCGAACTTGGCGGAGAGGACGGATAGCCGGTGAGCGGTGTCAGATCATGGATAGCGAAACTCTCGTCTCGCATGATGAATTGCCACTCGCCATCGCCGGTTCCATTTGTTTCGCCAGCAGGCGGGATGTAATGAATCTGGCCCAGTCTGGCAGGGAATGCTTCCTTGATGTAGTGAATAGGTATGGCAAAGATTTGTTTTCCCGCTTCCACCAGCAAGGTGTGCTGGGTCACCAGCGATGCCTGGAAACGCAGCACAACTTCGCAGCCATGCCCAGGCTCGGAACTGAGTTCGACCGTTCCTTTGATGTTGGCCAAGCGTGTGGCCACAACGTCCATCCCCACACCACGCCCGGAAATTTCACTGACTTGATCACGTGTTGAAAATCCCGGCAATAACACCAGCCGGGCCAGTTCGGGATAGGAGAGCTGCTGTTCGGCACGGATCAGATTACGGTCGATCGCCTTGGCACGGATACGCTCGTAATCGAGCCCTTTGCCATCATCGCGAATCGTGACGACGATCCCCGATCCCTGGCGTGAAAAATCCAGCTCGATGTTGCCTTCGATCGGCTTGCCAGCGATGGCTCGATCTTCGGGAAGTTCGATGCCATGATCGACCGCATTGCGCAGGATATGGAGCAACGGATCGGCCAGCTTGTTGAGCACGTCTCCATCCACCTCAATCTCGCCGCCGGTAATGACCAACTCCGCCTGTTTGCCTGTTTGCTGGCAAGTCTGGCGTACGTTGCGCATCAGGCGCGCAGTTAGAACGTTGACCGGAGCCAGGCGCGTTGCAACGACCTGATACTGCAGTTCCTTGTTGATATTGGACTGCTGAGACACTTCGCTGCGCAAGCTCGCTACGCTGGCTTCAAGGTTGTCCGTCATCTCGCGGGCATCGGCGGTTACCTCGACGAGCGAGCGGGTAACACCATGCAATTCGGTGTAACGATCCAGCTCCAGCGGATCGAATGATGTGTCTAGCCCGGCATCTGCCCGTGTCAGCGAAAGCCCGCGCAACATCACGATTTTCTCAATATCGGTGACCTGCTGCCGTACGACAAGATTGTGCGAGAGCAATGCGTTGGTGCGGGCATTTACATTCGCCACCAGCAATTCAAGCCGGGCGATCTTTGTGGTCATCTCGCCTACCAGCCGAAATATTTCATCCACCGTATTGACCGGCACGCGTAACGTTGCCTGCGCCTCGTTTTCTGCTGCGGGAGCGGCAGGTGTTTCCGGTCGCGCCACATCGGACGAAGACGGAGGAATCTCCACATTTGCATCGTCGGTCATGCTACTGATGTCGCCTGACTTGACTTTGTTTGCCCAGGCTACGATCTCATTGAGCACCTCAAACGCGTTCTCCGGCGCACTCTCGTCACCGCGCAGATAACCCACCATTTGCGCGAGACAATCGCTTGCCATAACCAGGGTTCGTCCCAGAGCGCGGGGTGGTTTTACCGGATTTTTCTCGAAATACTCGAGCACGTCTTCAGTATGGTGCCCGAGTGTCGCGATGCCGCGGATACCGACAATATTGGCCGAGCCCTTGAACGAATGTGCGATTCGTTTGGCATTGCGCATATCATCGATATCCGCATGTCCCGAAGCGATCCTGGAAGTCAGCGCCGCGAACTGCTCCACACTGCTCGGGGCTTCGTCCAGAAATGCATCGTAAACATCACGATCGGCATTGTCTGGCACCTCAAGCGAAGTATCCTTGATGCTCACGCTGACCGGGACCTCGGCCTGCGCAAGTTGAGCCATCAACTCCTCAGGCACTACCGGCGGTGTAGTCAGCGACTCGATCAGACTCAGGCTGGCATTCTCGTCGAATGTCTGTGCAAACGCGGGGTTGGATAGAAACTCCGCAAGCGCCATCGAAGCATCGAAGTTAGCGGGGTCCTGCAAATACCCGTCCATCATTGCCGGCCATGCGGCCAGATGCATGCAGGCTTGCAGACGGGCATCGCCTTCCAGAAAAATGATGCCGGGAAGAATTCCGTTAAGGGAAGCGCACCAAGCGCCCAAACCCGACATGCCAATCAGCTCAGCGGTTTGACCGATACGCTCCAACTGGGTGGCATAATCCTCCAGCGCTTCCATCAATTGCGGATCGTCATTGGCGGCGGTGGCCATCGTGCCGATCCACCGCTCGAAGTCGGGGGCAGTTTGCGCAAGTTCCCTGCGCATTTCGGTAAAAAATGGGGTGAGCGCTGCTATAGACATAATGGGCTGAATTATGTGCTCATATGCCGCTCATTGATTCAGCGGGTAAAAATTTGTGTCTGTTCACTTTTTGTTTCTGCCCCTGTCGTTGGTTCTATCGTCGGCAACTTGAACACCGAGATCGCGCTCACCAATTTCTGCGACGCAGATACAAGGCTGGCGGCGCTCTGATTTTGCGCAACCAATTGCTCGGCGGTCTTCTCCGTAAATTGGGCGATCTCGTCTGCGGCCGCACGCAACACCACGGCGATCTTGGTCTGTTCAGCGGAGCTATTCGCAATCGTGGCAACCAATCGTACCAGTCGCGCCGTGGACTCATGCGTTTCGCGCATTCTTTCACCCGCGTTATGCGCCAATTCGGATTCTTTAATCACTTGCTCGATGGTCTTGTTAACCGTTGCAATGGTGTCATTTGTCTCGACCTGAATGTTCTGTACCAGATTGGCGATCTGTCCGGTAGCCTGGCGTGAATTCTCCGCGAGACGCTGAACCTCTTCCGCCACCACCGCAAAGCCCCGCCCCGCTTCGCCCGCCATCGCGGCTTGCATCGCGGCGTTCAGCGAAAGCACGTGCGTGCGTTCAGAAATTGTGTTGATCAGATTAACGATCTGCGAAATTTCCTGGGAACGCTCTCCGAGACGCTTGATGCGCTTCTCCATCTCTGAAATGGTTTCCCGGATCGCATTCATACCGCTTAATGTCGCCTGCACGGTCTGCATCGCGCTTTCGGTGGACTTGGTGGCTTCGGCTGCCGCCCGGTTCGAATCCCGGGCAAATATGGCCACCTCTCCTATCGAAGCCATCGCGGTTTCCAGGTTTGAAATCAGCCTCACGACGATGACATCTTCCTCCTTGGCCATCTCATTGACGACGTCAGACTGTTGCTTCATGCGTTCCGAAGCATCCTCCACGACACCTGCAACTTTGGTCACATGATGCAACACGGTCGCCGTGACATCGGTCAACTGGTTGATTGCGTCACCCAGCGTGCCGATGATGTCCTCGGTCACAGGCGCACGTACCGTCAAGTCTTTTTGAGACAAAGCGCCCATGGCGGAAAACAGCCCGATCACAGAACTGTTGAGCCGTTCATTTTCACTCGCTGTCGTTTTAAGAGCCGCGATACGATCATCCAGCAGTTTGTCGAATACGCGTCCCACTGAACCCATCTCGTCGCGTGTACGCAGATTCAAGCGCACTTCATAGCCACCCTTCTCAACTTTGCCGATCGCCTGCAATATCCTGCTCAGCGGATTCATGATGCCCTGATAGATGTAATAGGCGAACAGCGCAAGCACTGCCAAAGCCACCCCCACCGCTGCGATGAACGTAGTACTGGCACCCAATGATGCTTCGTCAACCGCCTTGCGAGAACCCTCCATCTCGGCGGCAATCAGATTACTCACCACCGACTGGTCAGCTATCAGCTTCTTGAATTTTGCGTTGAATTCACCGAACTGCACATCGGCTCCGATAGTGTCGGTTTGTGCCAGCGAGGCGATATTCTGGGCCGACTTTGCGTAATCATCCACATCCGCACGAACGACGGTAAACGCTTGCCGGGTTCTTTCTGTAAGCGCGGCAGATTTCATGATCTTGACGGTGTTATCGTTCAGTGACTTGAGCTGCTCATCCAAATTCTTTGCCGCCTCTTTGTAGGCCGCCGTATCGGCGTTCTTGGCCTCGCGCAAAATTTGCAGCACATCGGCGCGTATCTGGTCTTGCGCCAGACTGGCCAGCATATGGGTATTGATCGCCTCGAAATTGCCCTGCATAAGGACGGCGGCGGCGCTTAACTCAGACTTCCCGTAATAGCCCGCCCCGCCCACCAGAACGATGAACGACAGGGAGACGAAACTAAAGCCTATCAATTTGGCGCGTACAGTTGCAAACATGACGTTCTCCTGAAATGCCAATCAGAGCTTGTGTGTGCAGCCCATCGCGGCGCCCCGATCGGGGATGTTGTTGTTAAGCATAAATTTTGCAATCGTCACTGGTGTCAGGCGGATGACAGATCGACATGGAAAACAGAAGCGAACAGTGCCTCGGTATCAAGATCGATCCAGATATCCTTCCCTTCCCGATATGCCCACTTGGCGTGGGCTGCGATCGGATGCGTGATTTCCGCAAGGCCAACCTGGTCATCCAAAATGAATTTTTTACGTTCCGGCAAGCTATGGATGATGATGCCGACAGCTTCATCTCCGCGGCCACACACCAGTAACCATGCATTTCCGACATGTTCATGTTGAAGGCCAAACAAGTCTAATATATCTATCACCGGCACCACTCTCCCGTGACGATTCACCAGTCCCTTTATACCGTGCGGCGCCCCTGGCAGGCGGAACAGCGGCGGCATATCGAGCACCTCGCTGGTGACATCCATTTGGACGAGCAGCCTGAGGTCTCCGACGTGAAATCCTCGGCGGTGGATGTGGCGAGCGTTATCGGCTTCAACCAGCAGTCGAGCTGCGATTTCGGCATCGACTTGCGACTTAAGCGCATTGATGTCGATAGTCTGGGTGGGATTAATCTGTGCCATTTATCAGAAACTGGGTATATATCGAGGATTGATCAAATCGGCGTGATGTCGTCAACGCACAGTACTTTTCCTGCTTCCATTTGCGTTCTCTTTGTTTTGCCTGCCTGGGCTTTGCCTGCCTGGCTGAAGCCTATCAAAATTTCTTGAGTTCTTCCAATATCGCCTCCTCGGTGACGGGTTTGGGCACGAAGCCTTTGGCACCTTGTATTTTGGCCCATGCCTGATCGGCCTTCTGGCTTTTGCTGGAGATGAAGACTACCGGAATATCTTTAGTTGCCGGGTCTTTCTGCAACTCGCGCATCACGGCAAAACCGTCCATACCCTGCATGATGATGTCGAGAAAAATCAGATCGGGCAACTCGGACTTGGCGAACCGGATGGCATCCTTGCCGTTGGTTGCGGAAACGACATCAAGATTCGCACTCGAAACGATTTTTCGAATCAAGTCGAGCTCGGCGGCAGAATCATCAACACACAAAACCTTGCGGACTCTCATATTCGCTCTTGTTTAGTGATGTTGCAGAAACTTGGCTATCGTTTCCAGCAATTTTTCTTCGTCGACGGGCTTGGTGAGATAAGCATCGCATCCGGACATGGAACCACGGATCTTGTCGAATGGCGAGTCTTTGCTGGTCAGCATGACGACTGCCGTTTTTTGGGCGGACCTGTTGGACTTGATCAGCTTGCACACCTGATAACCGTCAATCCCAGGCATGACAACGTCGAGGAATATACAGGTGTAATGCTTCTGGCCGGTGAAACCGATCGCCTGTTCTCCATTTTCTGCATAGTCCACGTTAAAATTGAATGCCGCCAATTTACTCTTCATGAATTCGCGCACCGTGAGGTTGTCGTCCACCACGAGCACGGAGTCGATTTGAGGATTTTGCGCGCGCCACGCGCCTGACACCTCACCCACAGTCATTGGCGGTTTTGCGACGGGCATCACCGGGGATCCGGCTCTTGCCTGAACACCGGGCTGCACAACCGCACTCGCGGCAACAGGAGCAGCCGCAACAGGTTTCGGTGTTTCGCTTGCCGGGGAACCGATCGCCACATCAAAGGCCTGGAAAAGTTTCATCCAGCGTATCGGGCGCGCCAGCAAGGGCCAATTGGTTCCGCGGTTCGAATCACCTATCATGATCGTCGGGATTTGGCCCGATGCATTGCGTTCACCGAGCTGCCTGACGGCCTCCATGTCATTCGCGTCAACCAGCAAAATATCGGGGAGGTTGCCGGGCGAGTTGTGACGCACAAATTTTGGCACGCGTCGTGACGACAGGTCGAAAACGCTAGCCAGCGCCATAAGCTCTGTTTGGCTAAAGCCGATGACCTCAACTGAATATGTATCTTTTTTCATGGCAATCTT
>JADGRM010000212.1 GCA_017880945.1 Gallionella sp.
TCAGGCCTTTCGATACAGTTGGCTGCCCTGCTTCACAAATTCCTCGGCCTTCTGTTCCATGCCCTTGCTTAGCGCGGCGGCTTCTTCCAGGCCTTCTTTGGCCGCAAAGTCGCGCACGTCCTGCGAGATCTTCATCGAGCAGAAATGCGGGCCGCACATCGAGCAGAAATGCGCGACCTTGGCGGATTCCTTGGGCAGGGTCTCGTCGTGGAATTCGCGCGCCTTGTCCGGATCGAGGCCGAGGTTGAACTGGTCTTCCCAGCGGAATTCGAAGCGCGCTTTTGACAGCGCGTTGTCGCGGATCTGCGCGCCGGGATGTCCCTTGGCCAGATCGGCAGCATGCGCGGCGATCTTGTAAGTGATGATACCTTCCTTCACGTCGTCCTTGTTGGGCAGGCCGAGGTGTTCCTTGGGCGTGACATAGCACAGCATCGCGGTGCCGAACCAGCCTATCATCGCCGCGCCGATCGCCGAGGTGATGTGGTCGTAGCCGGGCGCGATGTCCATCGTCAGAGGGCCTAACGTGTAGAACGGCGCTTCATGGCACCACTTCAGTTGCAGGTCCATGTTCTCCTTGATCAGATGCATAGGCACATGGCCGGGGCCTTCGATCATCACTTGCACATCGTGCTTCCAGGCAACTTGAGTGAGTTCGCCCAGAGTTTTCAATTCTCCAAGTTGCGCTTCATCGTTGGCATCGTAGATCGAACCCGGGCGCAAACCATCACCAAGGCTGAAGCTCACGTCGTAGCTCTTCATGATCTCGCAGATATCCTCGAAATGGGTGTAGAGGAAGCTCTCCTTGTGATGCGCCAGACACCACTTCGCCATGATCGAACCGCCGCGCGACACGATGCCGGTCATGCGTTTCGCGGTCATCGGCACGTAGCGCAGCAACACGCCGGCATGGATCGTGAAATAGTCCACGCCCTGTTCGGCTTGTTCGATCAAAGTATCCCTGAATATCTCCCAGGTCAGGTCTTCAGCCTTGCCGTTCACTTTTTCCAATGCCTGGTAGATCGGCACCGTGCCGATGGGTACCGGCGAATTGCGGATGATCCATTCGCGGGTTTCGTGGATGTTCTTGCCGGTGGACAGGTCCATCACCGTGTCGCCGCCCCAGCGTATCGCCCAGGTCATCTTCTCCACTTCTTCCTGGATGCTCGAGCCGAGTGCGGAATTGCCGATGTTGGCGTTGATCTTGACCAGAAAATTGCGGCCGATGATCATCGGCTCGACTTCGGGATGATTGATGTTGAGGGGGATGATGGCGCGACCCACAGCCACTTCGCTGCGCACGAATTCCGGCGTGATCTGTTTGGGCATGAACGCGCCGAAGTTTTCACCGGGATGCTGTTTCAGCATCATCTCGGAGAGACCTTCGCGGCGCTGGTTCTCGCGTATCGCGATGTATTCCATCTCCGGCGTGATGATGCCGGCGCGGGCATAGTGCATCTGCGACACGTTCTTGCCCGCCTTGGCGCGGCGCGGTGCGCGCTTGAGGTCGAAGCGCATCTCCGCCAACTCGGGATCGTTCAGACGCTGTTGTCCATATTCGGAAGTGAGCTTGCCCAGCGTTTCGGTGTCGCCGCGCTCGGCGATCCAGCCTTCGCGCAGCGCGGCCAGGCCGGCGCGGATGTCGATCTTTACCGCCGGGTCGGTGTAAGGGCCGGAACAATCGTACACATAGATAGGCGGATTGATCTCCGCACCCATGCTGGCGGGAGTTTCAGCCTGGGATATCTCGCGCATCGGCACCAGCAGATCGGGGCGGCTGCCTTGCACATACACCTTGCGCGAATTCGGCAATGACTTGACCGCTGCCGCATCGACGTGCGCAGAGGCTGCTAAAAATTTGGGATTGGCGTTCATTGTGATGCTCCTAAAAATTCGGAAAGCATCAGGTAGATGCTTCCCTACGACGGCATTACCCGTACAGGTTCAAAGGGTGTATCTCACTCCGTTAATACGAAGACCCCTAGCGAAGTCCGCAAGGTAATGGAAAGGCCGGTGAAAAGCAAGCCAAACAGGACAACATTGAGCCACAAGGTAGGGCTTGCTATACTGCGTCGCTGTATACACAGTAATGATGGCCGAATTGGGAGAGGGGAATGCTAAATATGGAACAGGCGCGCTTCAACATGATAGAGCAGCAGATACGTCCATGCGACGTGCTGGAAGGACGGATACTGGACCTGCTCAAGCACGTTCGCCGTGAACATTATGTGCCGAAAGACATGCGCGAAATGGCATTCATGGATATGGAGATCCCGTTGGGCTATGGCGCATCCATGTGGCAGCCCAAGCTGGAAGCGCGTACGGTGCAGGAACTGCACCTTACCAAAAGCGACAAGGTGCTGGAGGTGGGTACCGGGAGCGGCTATCTGACCGCGCTGCTCTCTGTGTTGGCTGGGCATGTGACTTCGGTCGAGATCGTGCCGGAATTGAGTGCGATGGCCGGGCAAAACCTGCAAGCTTACCGTCATGACAACGTCACGCTGGAAATCGGCGATGCAGCACGCGGCTGGGGCGGAGGAACGAGTTACGATGTCATCGTGCTGACCGGGTCGACGCCGCTGCTGCCGGCAGCGTTTCAGAACAGCCTGAAAATCGGCGGGCGGTTATTCGCCATCGTCGGCGATGCGCCGGTGATGGAAGCCAGGCTGATCACTCGCGTCGCACCGGACACCTATGAGACCGTCAACATCATGGAATCCTGCGTCGCGCCGCTGCAAAATGCGCTGCAACCCGAGCGGTTCGTATTCTGAGCTGTGGGCTCGGGATTGCGCGATGCGGCGGCTGGATGTATATTAGCAACTTCTAATATATTGGCTATGCAAAACTGATGAAACTAAAACCGATCCTCCTGGCAACATTGCTGGCCGCAAGCGGCTGGGCTCAGGCTGCGGATCTGCTGGAAACTTTCCATGCAGCGCAGGCGAACGACCCGGTGTTTGCCGCCGCGCGCGCCACGCAGCAAGCCGGCCAGGAAAAATTGCCGCAGGGCCGCTCGCTGCTGTTGCCCTCGGTCAGTCTCAACGCCAACACTACGTATAACGATCAAAATGTGCAGTACGGCGCTGCACTTCAATCAGTGCCTCCCGCGTTCGCGGGCATATTTCCGAGCGAGTCCCGTTTCAACAGCCATAGCTATGGTGTGAGCCTGGTGCAGCCGTTGTTCCGCGTGCAAAACTGGATGGCCTATAGCGAGTCCGAATTGCAGGCTGCGCAAGCGGGAATGCAGTTCAAGATCGCCGAACAGGATCTGATCCTGCGCGTCGCACAAGCATACTTCGACGTGTTGATCGCGCAAGATAGCGTGGGACTTGCCGAGGCGCAAAAGACCGCCATCTCCGAGCAGCTTGAACAGGCCAAGCGTAACTTCGAAGTGGGCAGTGCCACGATTACCGACACGCTTGAAGCGCAAGCCCGCTTTGATCTGACCGGATCACAGCAGATCGCGGCGCAGAACGATCTCGAGGTCAAACGAAGCGCCCTGCAGCAACTGATCAATGCGACGCCGAAAGATCTCAAGCCGCTCGGCAAGGAATTCAAGCCGGAGTCACCACAACC
>JADGRM010000213.1 GCA_017880945.1 Gallionella sp.
TTGGCACATAGCGGACTAAATCTCGATATAAAAAAGGCGGGGCTCAAACCCACTCCCTGCGAGGCCAAAACTATTCGTCCTGCATTTCCCGCCCGGGAAACAGTTCTTCGTTGTAGCCGAATTTCGTCATATCCCGGATGCGCATCGGATACAGGATCCCGTCGAGATGATCGCATTCGTGTTGCACCACGCGGGCATGGAATCCGCTCACGGTGAGGTCAATCAGCGCGCCGAACTCATCCCGACCCTGATATCGGATCTGCGCATGGCGCGGCACCATGCCGCGCAGTCCGGGCACGCTCAGGCAACCTTCCCAGTCTTCTTCCATCGTTTCACCCAGCGGGGTGATGACCGGATTGATCAGCACTGTCTCCGGTACGTTCTCCGCATCGGGATAACGCGAGTTGCGCTGCACGCCGAAGATCACCACGCGCAACCCCACACCGATCTGCGGTGCAGCCAGACCCGCGCCGTTCAGGGCATGCATCGTGTCGCGCATATCGGTGAGCAGCGCGTGCAATTGCTGTGTGTCGAAATGGCTGACCGGCTCGGCACGCTGCAACAAGCGCGCATCGCCCATGCGCAATACTTTTCTAATCGTCATCGTTCACCACACATTCAAGAATACTGCGCACCCGTTCCATCGCAGCGCTGGCAATGGCATTGACGCTTTCCATTTTGATTCCGGCCGCGCTGTCGCCGCGTCCCGCCGCATAATTCGCCACCACTGCGATGGTCGCATAATCGAGTTCCAGCTCTTTGGCCAGCGCAGTTTCCGGCATGCCGGTCATGCCCACCATATCCGCCCCATCGCGTTCATAGCGATTGATCTCGGCGATGCTGTCCAAACGCGGCCCCTGCGTGGCCGCATACACGCCACCGTCCACACACGGCTGTTTTGCAGTTATCGCGCTGCGCAAAATGTGGCTGCGCAATGATGCGCTATAGGGAAAAGTGAAGTCGGCATTACTGAACGGCTTGTCGCGTGCCTCGAAAAAGGTTGCGTCGCGGCCATGGGTGTAATCGATGATCTGATCCGGCACGACAATCACACCGGGCTTGAGATCGGTGCGGATACCGCCCACGGTCGCCACCGAGATTACTTTGCTGGCCCCCTGTTCGCGCAGCACCCAAAGGTTGGCACGGTAGTTCACCAGATGCGGCGGGATGGTGTGACCATAACCATGGCGCGCCAAAAAAATCACCTCATGCTCATCCAGCGTGCCGAACATAAACGCGCCGGACGGCTCGCCGTATGGTGTGCGCATCACCTGTTGATGCGTGATCTTGAGATTCGCCAATTGGGTCAGACCCCGACCGCCTATGATTGCCAACATATTCTCTACTCCTTGACTGCGTAAATAGCGGGCAAATTTCGCCACGCACCTTCGATATCCATGCCATAGCCGAACACGAAACGGTTCGGCAATTCCATCCCGACAAAATCCGCGCGGATAGGCTTTTTTCGGCCATGCAGCTTGTCGGCAAACACGGCGCTGTAACATTTATCCGCACCCAGTTCCAGCACCCGCTCGCGCAACACCGACAAGGTGTGGCCTTCATCCAGAATATCATCCAGCAGCAGCACCACACGGCCACGCACGTTTTCACGCGGCTCAACTTTCCATTGCATCGCACCGCCGTGCCGCGCATCGCCATAGCGCGACACATGCACGTAGTCAAAATCCAGCGGAAAGTCGAGCAGCGGCAACAGTTGCCCGCTGAACACTACCGCCCCGCCCATCACCGACAGCACCAGCGGATGCGCATCTGCAAGCGTGGCATTGATTTGCTGCGCGACCTGATGCAGTGCCGCCTGCACTTGCTCGTGTGAATACAGCAATTCAGCCTGCTGCAGGATGTCACGCGCCTTCTGGATGGATACGGTCATGGATTATTTCCCTAAGCCGGACGAGCCGGAACCAATGTAGGTCGGGCTGCGCCCGCAAGGGGCAGGCCGTGGTTGTAAAGCCGCTAAAGCGGCAACAACCACGCACTGCCCGACATGGTGGGCACAGCCCACCCTACGGTTTTTTGGTCTATTTCAAACTATGCAAATACGCCGCAAACTCATCGCTTACCTCGGGATGTTTGAGTCCCAGTGCCACCGTCGCCTTGAGATAACCCAGCTTGGAACCGCAATCGTAGCGCGTCCCTTTGAAACGATAGGCGAGCATCTTTTCTTCCTGTATCAAAGCGGCGATGCCATCGGTCAATTGAATTTCGCCGCCCGCGCCGGCCTGAACTTTTTCCAGGTGATGGAAAATGCGCGGAGTCAGAATATAGCGCCCCACCACCGCAAGCGTTGTAGGCGCGTCCTCGGGCTTGGGTTTTTCCACGATACCATTCACCTGTTCAAGATTGGCAGCCAGCGGCACACTGCTGACGATGCCGTATTGACCGGTCTGTTCGCGTGGCACATTCTCCACGCCCAGAATCGAACACTGATACTGCTGAAAAACATCCACCATCTGCTTGATGATAGGCGGCTCGCCATCGATCAGATCATCCGCCAACAGCACCGCGAACGGCTCGTCATGCACTACCGGTTTTGCGCATAGCACCGCGTGCCCCAAGCCCAGCGGCTCGACCTGGCGGATATAGATGCAGTTGATGTGTGCGGGAATCACTTCGCGCACCAGGCGCAGCAGCTCTACCTTGCCGCGCATCGCCAGCTCGGCTTCCAGCTCGTAGGCCTTGTCGAAATGATCCTCGATCGAGCGCTTGTTGCGTCCGGTGATGAACACCATATCGGTGATGCCCGCCGCCACCGCTTCTTCAACCGCATACTGGATCAGCGGCTTGTCCACGATGGGCATCATCTCTTTCGGGCTGACCTTGGTGGCCGGCAGGAAACGGCTGCCCATGCCGGCAACGGGGAACACTGCTTTGGTGATTTTTTTCATATGCTTTCCAATAACGCCAAGAACTGCTGTTCATCCAGAATTGCCACTCCCAGTTCATGTGCCTTGTCCAGCTTGCTGCCTGCTTCGGCACCTGCCACCACGTAATCGGTTTTTTTTGACACGCTGCCGCTGACTTTCGCTCCCAGCACTTCCAGTTTTTCTTTCGCCTCTTCGCGGGGCATGCTAAGTGTACCAGTAAGCACAAAAGTCTTGCCAGCCAATGGCAGTTCTTCGACCGGCTCGCCTTCATTCTCCTTCGGCATTACACCTCCACGTTTCTCATCTAGCAACGCCTCTATCACATCGACGTTATGCTTTTCCCCGAAGAAAGCAACGATGCTTTGTGCCACCACCGGCCCCACATCAGGAACGCGTTGCAACTGCGCTTCATCTGCACGCATCAAATTTTTCAACTTGCCGAAGTGGCGCGCCAGATCTTTCGCCGTCGTCTCGCCCACGTTGCGGATGCCCAGCGCGTAGATGAAACGCGCCAGTGTGGTCTGCCTGCTGTGTTCGATCGCCTCCAGCAGATTATTGGCCGACTTCTCGCCCATGCGTTCCAACTCAGCCAGGGTCTGTAAATTCAATTTGTGTTTGTCATACAGATC
>JADGRM010000214.1 GCA_017880945.1 Gallionella sp.
TCGAGGAAGGTCTTCAGCGCCTTCTTGTCGTGATGCGGCACTTGCATGCCGACCAGCACGCGGCCGTAATCCGCGCCATGGTTGCGGTAGTGGAACAGGCTGATGTTCCAGTTGCTGCTCATGCTGTTGAGGAACAGCATCAGCGCGCCGGGGCGCTCGGGGAACTCGAAGCGGAACATGATCTCGTCCTTGGCTTCAGGCGCATGCCCGCCGACCAGATGACGCAGATGCAGCTTGGCCATTTCGTTGTCGCTCAGGTTCAGCGTGTTGAGTTTGTTGCGCTGCAACTTGTCCACCAGCTCGCTGGTTTCCAATTGATCGCGCACCTGGATACCGACGAACACATGCGCCGCTTTCGGGTCGTCATAGCGGTAATTGAACTCGGTGATGTTGCGCTTGCCGAGCAGCGCACAGAATTTGCGGAAGCTGCCGGGCGTTTCTGGGATCGTGACGGCCAATATCGCCTCGCGTTTTTCGCCGATCTCGGCGCGCTCCGCGACGAAACGCAGCCGGTCGAAATTCATGTTCGCGCCTGAGGCGATCGCGACCAGCGTTTCTCCCTTGAGGTTTTCGCGGGCGGCATACAGCTTGGCTCCGGCGATGGACAGTGCACCCGCCGGCTCGAGGATAGAGCGGGTGTCTTCGAATACGTCCTTGAGCGCGGCACAGGCGGTATCGGTGTCCACCAGGATGACTTCATCGACCAGCTTGCGGCACAGGCGGAAGGTTTCCGTGCCGACCTGCTTCACCGCGACGCCATCGGCAAACAGGCCGACATGCTCGAGCGTGACGCGCTTTTTGGCTTTCAGGGAGCGATACATCGCATCGGAATCCACCGGCTGCACGCCGATAATTTTGATCTCGGGACGCAGTTGTTTGACGTAGGCCGCCACGCCCGCGATCAGGCCTCCGCCGCCGATCGGGACGAAGATCGCGTGGATGGACTGGGTATGCTGGCGCAGGATTTCCATCCCGATGGTGCCCTGCCCGGCGATCACATCGGGGTCATCGTAAGGATGCACGAAGGTCATCTTGTTTTGCTGCTCCAGCTCCAGCGCATGCTGATACGCATCGGAATACGAGTCGCCGTGCAGCACCACTTTCGCACCGCGTCCGACCACAGCCTGGATCTTGATTTGCGGCGTGGTGGTGGGCATCACGATGACGGCCTTGCAGCCGAGCTTTTGCGCGGAAAGCGCCACGCCCTGTGCATGGTTCCCCGCCGAGGCGGCAATCACGCCGCGCTTGAGTTGCTCCGGGGTGAGTTGCGCCATTTTGTTGTACGCACCGCGCAGCTTGAAGGAGAACACCTGCTGCATATCCTCGCGTTTCAGCAACACCGTATTGCCAATGCGCGCCGACAGGTTGGGGGCATGCTCCAGCGGTGTCTCAACCGCCACGTCATACACCCTTGCGTTGAGAATGCGTTTCAAATAACCATTCATGATTTAACCCGGCTGAAAAATACGCGCGCAGATTAGCATAAAAACACTGCGAACCCCTTGCGACATAAGCGAAAATCGGTTCAAATGCCGCGCATGGAAGAAATCGATCAACATGGCGTCATCGTAGAGACACAGGTGAATTATCTGCCGGAGCAATCCGATGAGTCGGGCAACCGTTTCGTGTTTTCATACACCATCACCATCACCAATCTCGGTCATGCGTCCGCCAAGCTCATCAGCCGCCATTGGATCATCACCGATGCCCATAACCATGTGCAGGAAGTGCGCGGCCAGGGCGTGGTGGGCGAGCAGCCTTTGCTTAAACCGAGCCAGAGCTTCGAATATACCAGCGGCACGGTGCTGACCACCCAAGTCGGCACGATGCGCGGCAGTTACCAGATGCAGGCCGAGGACGGCACGGAATTCGAGGTTTCGATCCCGCAATTCGTGTTGAGTGTGCCGCGTGTCTTGCATTGATATGGCTACTGGTGAAACAACTAGCCATCCCACTAAGCAACCAGAAGACTGTTGCCAAGTGGTTGGTTATAGCCATCTGACTGATAAAGCTACTAGCCATTCCACTAGGTTGTCAAAAGACGACAACCAAGTGGCTGGTTATAGCCCAGCATCCGAAAAACTTTTGATGGAACCACTAGCCATTCGACTAAGCGAGCAAACTACGCTCGCCAAGTCGCTGGTTATGGACGGGCACCCGAAAGACACTGGGCAAGTCATTGATGGAACAACTAGCCATCTCACTAAGGCAGAAAACTGCCAAGTGATTGGTTATGGTTATAACCCTTCGTATGACGCACGGCTCAAAGCCGCGCTGCTGCCGCTGCTCTTGCTTGCCGCCTGTACCACTACACCCAAACCGCCCGTCGTGCCGCCCCCCATAATTATTGCACCCTACGCACCGTTTGCGGTAAGCAAGTGGGCGATGTTGCCGGATTGGCAAACGATAGATTTGCAGCCAACCTGGGGAGCCTTTTGGCAAAGCTGTAACGCGCTGAAGAACAAGCCGGGCTGGCAAATAATATGCGCGCGCGCCAATGAATTGACGCAGCCGGACAACAACTCGTTGCACGTTTTTTTTGAACAGGGTTTTACGCCTTACCAGGTTTACAACCCGGATGGAACTTCACAGGGGCTGATCACCGGCTACTACGAACCGAAGCTTTACGGCAGCCGGGTCAAGACTGCCCGCTTTCGTTATCCGCTGTATGGCCCGCCGGATGATCTGTTGACCATCGACTTGGGCGAGGTGTATCCGCAACTGAAAGACATGCGTTTGCGCGGGCGGCTGCAGGGCAATCGTGTCGTGCCTTACTACAATCGCAACGAGATCGATAACGGCAAGGCTCCGTTGCAGGGGCGCGAATTATTCTGGGTGGACAATGCGATCGACCTTTTCTTCCTGCAGATTCAGGGCTCGGGGCGCATCGAATTGCCGGATGGCAGCATGGTGAAAGTCGGCTATGCCGAGCAAAACGGACAACCCTACAACTCCATCGGCAAGAAGCTGGTCGAGATGGGTGCGTTCAGGCTCGAAGAATCGTCGATGCAGAACATCAAGCTGTGGGCTGAGAAGCACCCCGACAAACTGCTCAGCCTGCTGGAACAGAATCCCAGCTACGTGTTCTTCCGCGAGTTGCCCAATGATCTTCCCGCTCCGCTGGGCGCATTGGGTGTGCCGCTGACCAATGAATACAGCCTGGCGGTGGACACGCGCACCATCCCGCTCGGCGCGCCGGTGTTTCTCGCTACAACTTATCCGAACACCAATGCGCCGTTGAACCGCCTGATGCTGGCGCAGGATACCGGCGGTGCGATCAAGGGTGCGGTGCGCGGTGATTTCTTCTGGGGATTTGGCGAACAGGCCGGAACCCAGGCAGGACGCATGAAACAGAGCGGTCAGATGTGGGTGCTGTTTCCCAAGGGCGCGGAACCATCGCTGGGTCCGTAGAGACCGTCTTCCCCATCAAAGCTATACCCGCTACACATCGCAGTAGTGAGTGACCTTGACCATCCGCTTTCGGGCAAGCATTTAGCAAATGTAA
>JADGRM010000215.1 GCA_017880945.1 Gallionella sp.
ACCCGGGGTCGTGTATACCACTTTCCATTTTCCAGAATCGGGCGCGAATGTCATCACCACGGAAAATTCCGACTGGGCAACCAATTGTCCGGAATACAAGGTGACCGCGGTGCAGGTGATGCCGGTAACAGAGCCTTCCGAGTGGCAGAAAAAATATACCCGTTTCAGCAAAGTGCAGCATGAGTTGCTGGGTAAAGCCGGGCAAAGCCCCGACAACAAACCCACGGCAAATAAACCCGCAGGAAAGGCCGAGTCCGTTGTCTAACGCGATGAAACTCGTCGAGCCTGAATTCGAGTGCGTCAGCCGCGAGGACATATCGCGCTGGCGCGGTCAGCGTTGGACGCAAGAGCAGGACCATCTGGCAGTCGAGGTTCCGGTTGCACTGGAATTCAACGATATCTCGCACGCGGTGATGCTGGCGACACCCTGCGATCTGGAAAGTTTTGCACTGGGCTTTGCACTGAGCGAAGGCATAGTCCAGAACCGCGCAGAATTTCGCGGCGCGGAAGTGGAAGAGGGTCCGCTGGGCATCACCGTGCATTGCGAAATATCCGGCCATGCTTTTTTGAAACTCAAGCAGCGCAGGCGCAACATGACCGGACGCACCGGGTGCGGTCTGTGCGGGGTGGAAAGCCTGGAACAGGTGTTTCGAGCGCTGCCTGCGGTGCCGGTCGCATCGCCAATTTCGGTATCGGCGATGCGCACTGCGCTGAAAAGTCTGGCGGCATTACAGCCGCTCAATCGACTGACCGGCGGCATGCATGCGGCTGCATGGAGCTCACCCGACGGCACGCTGAAGCATGTGTGCGAGGATGTCGGCCGGCATAATGCACTGGACAAGTTGATCGGCATGATGGCCGAACGCGGGTTGAGTTTTCAGGATGGCTTCCTGCTGATCACCAGCCGCGCCAGTGTCGAGATGGTGCAAAAGGCCGCAACTGTCGGGATATCCGGCCTGATCGCGATCTCGGCACCGACCGCGCTGGCCGTCTGGACTGCGCAAACAGCGGGCATGACACTGATCGCGTTTGCGCGCGGCGATGAATTCGTCTCGTATGCGCATGGCAATCGAATACAAGGAACGGAATAAAAATGGACATACGGAATTTGACACACATGGCGAACCAGATCGGCGGTTTTTTTGAGGCCATGCCTGATCGCGAGGAAGCGTTGTTGGGTATTGCCGATCACCTGCATAATTTCTGGGAACCGCGCATGCGCAGTCAGTTGCTGGACTATGTGGATGCTGAAAACGGCAAGGACCTGAAGCCGATCGTGCTCTCCGCCATCCGTACCCACCGCGGCAAATTAGTGTTACAGCATTGAGGAGGCTCAACATAATAAAGCGGCGGGCGAGAAGCTTGTAATCGGCTCATTCTGGACCGGTCATGGCGGGCCGGATGCTGCGGCAGCCATGGCATGGACTGCGGTGGGTATACCTATCGTAATCGGGTTGCGGATCACGATCACCAAAGCAGCGGTGTTGTTCCACTAATCAAGTCGTTTAATAATTAAAACCCGTTCGGTATGTTAGTCGTGCCGGGCGGGTTTTTTTCGGTTTATGCAGATTGCATTATTTTGCGCACCCGCAACAATGGCAGAATAGTTTGCCGAACAAATTCAGTCGGTCTAAGCTGACGGTACTTAAAATAATCGGAACATGGCGATGGAACATCTATCAGTAACGAATGCGCAAAAGTGCATTCTTGAATCTGTAATAAAACTCGATACCGAGACGGTCAGGCTGGAGCAGTCGTTAGGCCGCGTGCTCGCGGAGGACGTGCGCGCCAATCGCGACCAGCCGCCATATGATGTGTCGGCGATGGATGGCTACGCGTTGCGCAGTGCGGATCTGGCAAATGTTCCCGCAACACTGGCAATCATCGAGGACATCAAGGCGGGCGATATGCCGACCAGGATTGTGCTGGCCGGCCAGTGCGCGCGCATCATGACCGGCGCGCCGGTGCCTGAAGGCGCGGATGCGGTGATACGGGTCGAGGATACAATGGCAGTGTCAAACAACAGCGTGCAGATCAATCGCACAGTGAAACCGGGCAATGACATTCGGAGCTTGGGCGAGAACATGCGCAATGGTGAGATCGTGCTGACTTCGGGCACGGAGATCACGCCCGGCGTGATCGGCATCCTGGCCACGGTCAAGCGCGCGCGACTGCAGGTGTACCGTCGTCCGCGTGTGGCGGTCCTGTCCACCGGCAACGAACTGGAAGACATGGACGAGCCCGTGGATCCGAACAAGATACCCAACTCCAACAGTTACGCGCTGATGGCGCAGGTGCAAGCATTGGGCATAGAGCCGGCATTGCTCGGCATCGCGCGCGATGATCCTGCCGAGCTGGCGGAGTATTTGCAGCGCGGCCTGAAATTCGACGTGCTGCTGGTCTCGGGCGGCAGTTCGGTCGGCGTGCATGATTACGTGCGTCCGACCATGGAAGCACTGGGCGTGCGGATGCTATTCTGGCGCGTTGCGATGAAGCCGGGGCATCCACTCGCTTTCGGAATCAAGACATCACCGGCATCGACAAATGCAGTTGAGGCGCATGCAGTGCAAGATGCATTTGTATTCGGGCTGCCGGGGAATCCGGTTTCCAGCATGGTCTGCTTCGAACAGTTTGTTGCACCGGCATTGCGCAGCATGATGGGACATCCGCGCTTGTATCGCCGCACCCTGGCAGCAAGGCTGACGCATAACATCAAGCATCAGCCCGGCCGCACCGAGTTCATTCGGGTGACTCTGGCGAAACAGGAAGGCGGCTACGCGGCAACGTCCACCGGCACACAGAGCAGCGGGGTGTCGCTGTCCATGGCCAAGGCGGATGGCCTGCTGGTGGTGTCTTCCGCCAGCAACGGACTGGCAGCGGGCGAGCAGGTGATCGTGCAGTTGTTGGACGGGACCGTGTTTCAGGATGACGTGGGTTTTAAGGAGTGATTTTGTAGGGCGGGCCCTGCCCGCCGGATCAAGCCTGTCCTGAGCTTGTCGAAGGGTTGTCGGGCGCAGCCCGACCTACTACCCTTGAAATAAAAAAAATAACTAAGGAGTAAGCATGAGCATTGCACGCATCGGCATCTTGACGATTTCCGACCGCGCCAGCCGCGGCGAATACGAAGACAAGGGCGGCCCCGCGATCCGCGCCTGGTTCACGCGCGTGCTGACTTCTCAGTGGCAGCCAGTGGCGAAAGTGATACCCGATGAACAGCCGCAGATCGAAGCGGCATTGCGCGAGTTGAGCGATGTGGAAGGATGCTGTTTGATCGTCACCACCGGCGGCACCGGCCCGGCGTTGCGCGATGTCACGCCGGAAGCCACCGAGGCGGTATGCAGCAAGATGATGCCGGGCTTCGGCGAGCTGATGCGCAGCGCATCGCTCAAGTTTGTGCCCACCGCGATCCTGTCGCGCCAGACCGCCGGGATACGAGGCAAATGTTTGATCGTCAATCTGCCCGGCAAACCTTCCGCGATCGACGACTGCCTGAA
>JADGRM010000041.1 GCA_017880945.1 Gallionella sp.
GGTCGACCAGCCGATCGATTTCGGCCTGCAGTATTTCTGCAGCCACTGCCTGAAATGCGCGCGCGAGTGTCCCTGCAGCGCGATTTCATTCGGCGACAAGGTGATGTTCAACGGCTACGAAATATGGAAGCCGGACGTGGAGCGGTGCGCGCGCTACCGGGTGACCAACCCGAAAGGCTCGGCCTGCGGTCGCTGCATGAAGACCTGTCCGATCAACAAGGTTGTAGACGCCGACGGCGGACTGCTGACGCGTGCGGCGCACTGGTTCGGGATCAACGTCCAATGGATCAAGCCGGTCCTGGTGCCGATCGCGGCGTGGCTGGACGACCGCCTCGGTAACGGCATGCGCAATCCAGTCAAGAAATGGTGGTTCGACCACGAACTCGTCGGCGGTGTCGCGGTCACGCCCAAAGGCACCAATCAGCGCGACATCGATCCGCACAAGAAAGTCGACCTGGCACACAAGACCATCGCCTACTACCACGCAAACGTGATGCCGCCGCCGGATGAGCCCGGCCCGGTCGAGGTGGATCGAAAAGCCGCGCTGGCAGCGGCGGCGCTGATCGAGACGCCCGAGCAGGCGCGCCGGCGGGTCGCCGGCGGCGGCTCTGTTCCGGCGCATTATATTCCGACGCCGCCAGTTGGCGAGGCGAGAAAATCAGGGGAGATGGCAGCAGCGAGCCCGTATAAGTGACGGGGACCTCCGTCCGGCGGGCCGTAAAGGTTCGGGGGATTTTTATGACTGTGGAATTCGATTTGGCTAACAATTATTTACGGCAGCTTTTGAGCTGCTAGAGTGACATCCATATCACGTTTGTTGCAGTGCCTCGACAAATACCTCGACCGGCTGCGCACCAGAGATGCCAGATTTTTCATCGAATACAAAGAACGGTACGCCGGTGATACCGAATTCAGCTGCACGTGATTCATCTGCGCGCACTGCATCGGAATAATCATCGCTTTCCAAAATTACCAGCGCCTCGCTTTCGGCGATGCCGAACTCCGGCGCGAGGCGTGCCAGCGCAGCACGTTCGCCCACCGGTAACGATTCAGAAAAATATGCGTGCATGATGCGCTCAGTGGCGCGGTCGCCCAGTTGTTGGGCGGCAGCGAAGTGCAGCAGGCGGTGCGCGTCGAAAGTGTTGCCCGGTCGGGCGTTGGTCAAACGATATTCCAGCCCGATCTCCTTGGCGACTGCCGTTACGCGCATGTTCATCGCTGCCGCCTCTTGCCGGCTGACGCCGTACTTACGTGCAAGCATTTCCTCCAGCGTGTCCGGATACTGCGACGGGGAGTGGGGGTCGAGTTCAAAGCTGCGCCAGATCACATTTATGTTTTCACGCTGCCCAAATTGCATGAGCGCTTTCTCGAATCGCCGTTTGCCGATGTAGCACCAGGGGCAGATCACGTCCGACCAGATTTCGATTTGCATCGTGTCCTCCGTCGTTGCACAGGCTGTAACTGAAAAGGATGAAAGCCTGCTGCTTGCACAGGTCAGATTTCCACTCCAAACTGGACAGATGATACCAAGTTCATGCCTCGGTAGTAAGTGACCCACAGTCAGTCGACAATCTTTAAAGCGGATAATTAGAAGTTGTAATAAACACCACGCACCAGCCTTTTTCCTGCGTTGACACGTTATGTTTTATTCATTCCACGTGCGCTCAGAAATAATTTTCGTAAAGGGTCGTCGGAGTTATTTTCAATGACGGCCAGTGTGCATCTCGAAACACAAATCAATCGATCAGCCTCATCAAAAATTGAAATACCCCACACTTGAGAACGTTTACCTTGAAAAATAATCTCTCCGACACCCCTTACTTTTCCACTGGTAACAGCACGCAGATGATTAGCGTTAATTTCTTGACCGACTACTATAAGTCCATCTGGTGCAACCAAGTAATATCCACCTAAACTGGCAATCGTCTCAGCCAGCGCCACCGAAGCACCGCCATGCAATAAACCTACTACCTGATGCGTTCTACTATCGACTGGCATGGTGGCAACAAAACGCCCCTCGCTGCATTCAATGACTTCCATGCCTAATGATTCGCTTAGTGTTCCATTCAGGAGTTTATTTAGTTGTGTTATCAATTTTCCTCCTGAGAGAACATTCGTAAACGTCCGGTTTCGGATCATTCCAGTTCAAACAAACAAGATCAGCCAAGCAAACAACATGCTCAACACGAATGCCAGAACACCGATAAAAATAGTTTCCAATTTGCTGCTGGTGGCCGTGCTGGAGATCGACTGCGAGGTTGCGTTTATTTCTTCCTGCGCAATCACCAGCAACTCATCAAATGCCTTGCCTAGCGCCTGTCAGCATCTTTGATCGTCTTGTCGATTTCCTCGATCGACGCGCCCGATGTCTTCATTTCAATGACTGTTTTCATCGCCGCATGATAAGCATCGGCTGATTTTTTGATCTGCTGCAATGCCGACATTTCATATTCGCTCATGTCGCCGTGGTTATTTTCATAGCTGGCGGCGTCTTGGTCTATCATTGCCATATCGGCCATGAATTTCTGGTCGTAATCCTGCCCGCGCAGCACATAATCCTTGAAATTGTGGATTGCGTTGCCAAGATCCGACTTGCCTTTGGACGCTGCTGTGTATTTTTCCAGGGATACGATATGAAATTGCACCCATTGGTCAGGCAGGTTATTGATAGCCTCGTACGAAACCAATAAAGCATGAAAGTCAGCGAGGTGGCAATGCCGAACTTGATTGCCAACCGTTTCACGATAAATGATCGATTCACTACGGCCCCACAAAGTTGTCTGTCAGCATACGATTGGACTTCATTATAGTACTGACAGATGAATGGCAGCTATGTGGACGATTCTTGACCGTCCACAATTGGCACATTGCTGAACTTCACTTTTGCCAATAACGGACACTCAGGTCGTCCCATTCAAGGTGCATTTAGTCGTTGTCGTCATCGCCGCGTTCAGTGAACATGCGCAGGCGCTGTGCCTGGATGCAGAACACAGGTATGGTCGGTCGTTCCTTGCTCCACTTGCAGCGTACTGTGCTGGACGGAGAAGCGTTCCTTCAGAGTCCGCATGATGTCGTCCATGAAAGCATCGCCGGGGTAGCCCTCCGGCATCACCAAATGGACAGTCAAGGCGCTCTCGGTAGTGCTCATGCCCCAGATGTGCAGGTCGTGAACCTCCGTGACGCCGGGACATTGGCCCAAGTAGGTTTCCACTGCTATTACGTCGATATGTGCCGGGACGGCACTCAATGCCAGTTGTATCGAATCGCGTAGCAGGCCCCAGGTACCTATCACGATAACGGCCACGATCACCAGGCTGATAACCGGATCAAGCAAGTACCAGCCGGTGAACAACATCACTACTCCGGCAACGGTCACTCCCAGCGAGACAGCTGCATCGGCTGCCATGTGCAGGTAGGCACCGCGAATGTTCAAGTCGTCCTTGTTTCCCTGTACGAACAACCACGCCGATAGCCCGTTGATGACTATGCCGATACCCGCCACCAGCGTGACCGTTAACCCGGCCACCACGGGAGGCTGCGAGAAGCGCTGGATGGCCTCCCAAGCAATAGCCCCGCACGCCACCATAAGGAACATGGTGTTTGCCAGCGCCGCCAGAATCGAGGTGCTACGCAGACCATAGGTGTAACGTTCGCTCGGTGCCCTGCGAGAGAGGATTGCCGCTCCCCATGCCAGCAGCAGGCCCAGCACGTCGGACAGATTGTGCCCGGCATCAGCCATCAGCGCCGTCGAATTAGCAATCAAGCCATAGGCAAACTCAATCACGACAAAACCAGTATTCAGGACAATGGCGATGACAAAAGCGCGACCATGATTGTTCGGGTCGCCGCGATGGTGATGGCCACCACTATGAGAGTGTCCGCCGTGATCGTGTGAGTGTGGGTGATGACGTGACATGAAATCCGTTCTCGTATGATGTTTGGAGATGTGTTCAGGCATGGCTGCCAGCATGCCAGAAATATATTGATTGCGCTTACCTAACAGTCCTACCCATTACAGTTGTTGCAGGAACGTCAGCATGTAAAGATTATGATGGATCATCAACCACACTTAACTGATACTACGATACCCCGTGTGCTAAGAAATCTCTATGCGACGCCAACCAAGTCATTGGTTAACGCTGGGCAAGTCATTGATGAAACAACTAATCATCTCACTAAGGCAGCAAGCTGCCAAGTGATTGGTTATGGTTATAGCCATTCGACTAAGCTGTCAAAAGGCTTTGCATAGCCATCTGACTAAGTTGGCAAACTACGCCAACATAAGTCATTGGTTAACGGTGACATAAGCCGCTGGTTAACGACAGCCAAGTCGCTGGTTGTCAGCACGAACGGTCATTTGGTGAACTTCAGATTCATTGTTGGGTTACGCGAAAAAACCGCTAACCCAACCTACGGCAAATTCACCATCGGCTTGAATCCCAGCTTCTCTTCCATACTCTCCGCACTGCTCCGCGCTTCGCTCTGGTTGGCATACGGTCCGATATGCACTCGCACCAGTCCGTCTTTGGTGGACAGTTTGAGTTGCTTGCCATTGTCACTCAGTTCGCTGCGCATTTTTGCCAGATACGTTTCTGCCGCCTCCTGTGTTTTGAATGCGCCGAGTTGCAGGTACACGCCGGTGTCACTGCTTGCCGGTGAGGCTGATGCAACAGGGGGCGCAACCACCGGAGCGGCTGCAACAGGAGCGGCAATGACAGCAGAGGCTGCAACAGCAGGCGCAACAACAAGAGAGGCGGCCGCGCTATTCTCCAGCGGCTGGCTTTGCACGGTGCTGGCGGCAATGGTGTTGACACTGACATTGGGGGTGATGCTCTCCACTTCGACTTTCGCGCTGCCGTTGCCGGTGATGCCCAGCTTGTGCGCGGCGGTATAGGACAGGTCGATGATGCGGTCATTTATGAACGGGCCTCTGTCATTGATGCGCACGATGACAGATTTTTGATTGGCGAGGTTCGTCACGCGCGCATAGCTGGGCAACGGCAAGGTGGGATGTGCGGCGGTCATGGCGTACATGTCATATATTTCGCCGCTGGAAGTGCGCTCGCCATTGAATTTTTTGCCATACCATGACGCGATGCCGCGCTGTTTGAAAATTCCGGTGACGGTCAGCGGCGTATAGGTCTTGCCCAATGCGTTGTAGGGACGATTGGCGTAGCGATGCAGCGGTTCGATTTTTGGTACGGCATCGGGTATTGCATCGATATTGGCCGGGGCATTCGCACCCGGTCCGTCTCCTTCGAGGTAGCCGCCAGCGCTTGGTGCTGACGTTGCACCCGGCGTTTCTGACTTGCGATGGGGAACAGTGCCGCAAGCGGCGAGGAACAGTGTTGTTACGATCAAAACGACGACTTTATTACTCATGCAATCTCCTATTAACCAGCCACTAGGATAGCGTTAACCAGCGGCTTATGTCACGGTTTTTAGGTGACTTAGCCGAATGGCTATGCAAAGCGTTTTGGTGATCTAGTGGCTGTTTGTTTTATCAAGACCTGACCAGTTTTTTGTGTGTCTCTATGCTCATCAACATACCAAAACCCAGCAGCAGCGTGAGCATGGAAGTGCCGCCGTAACTGATCAGAGGGAGCGGTACGCCGACCACCGGCAGGATGCCGCTGACCATGCCGATGTTGACGAACGCGTACGTGGCGAATGTCAGCGTTATCGAACCGGACATCAAGCGCGTGAAATAGGTGGAGGCATGCGAGGTGATGATGAAGCCGCGCCAGACCACAAAAGAATACATCGCCAAAAGGATCAGGTTGCCGAGCAGGCCGAACTCTTCCGCGTAGACCGCAAAGATAAAGTCGGTGGTGCGTTCCGGCAGGAAATCGAGATGCGTCTGCGTGCCGTTCAGATAGCCCTTGCCGATGAGGCCGCCGGAACCCACGGCGATGGTCGCCTGTATCGTGTGGTAGCCGTTACCCAGCGCGTCTTGCGAGGGATCGAGCAACATCAGGATGCGGCGGCGCTGGTAATCGTGCATCATCGACCACATCACCGGCGCGCTGGCAAGTCCGGCAACAAACAACCCGCCTATCACGCGCCAGCTCAGGCCGGCCAGAAACAACACGTAGAATCCGCTGGCGGTGATCAGCAACGACGTCCCCAGATCAGGCTGACGCGCGATCAATGCGATAGGCAACAGCAACAGCAGCGCGGCGATGAAATAATTTTTCAGCGTCAGCGTGGCCTCGTGTTTTTCGAAATACCAGGCCATCATCAACGGCACGCCGATCTTCATCAACTCGGAAGGCTGGATGGTCATCACGCCAAGATTCAGCCAGCGCCGCGCCCCGTGACTGATTTCCCCGAACAATGCCACGCCGATCAGCAATACCATGCCCAACACATATATCGGCACGGCGGTGCGCATCAGATAATGCAGCGGCAGATTGGCGACCACCCACATGCAGGCGAGCGCCACGATGATATTGCGCAGCTGGCTCAGCGGGCGATCCGGGCTGGCGTTGTCCGCGCTGTACAGAACCAGCAGGCTGGTCAGCATCAGCAGGCCGATACCCAGCAGCAGTTGCCGGTCAAGATGCGCGATGAAGCGCTGCCAGAGTTGCCGCCTAGTCATGTTCGCCGGCACCCTTCACTTCAGCTTCGGTCAACGGCTTCGGCACTTTGCCGAGCAGGTAATAATCCATCACCTTGCGCGCAATGGGTGCCGCCGTGCCGCCGCCGTGCCCGCCGTTTTCAACCAACACTGCCAACGCAATCTGGGGTTTTTCGGCAGGGGCATAAGCGATGAACCAGGCATGATCGCGAAGGCGCTCATCGACATTTTTCGCATTATATTTTTCGCCCTGTTTCATGGCTACTACTTGTGCCGTGCCTGTCTTTCCCGCGATGTGGTAAGGCGCGCCCAAGGAGGCATAGACTGCCGTGCCGCCGGGTTGTGTGACAGCGACCATGGCGCGCCTCACCAGGTCGAG
Organism: Gallionella sp.; assembly: GCA_017880945.1. Classification (GTDB taxonomy): domain Bacteria; phylum Pseudomonadota; class Gammaproteobacteria; order Burkholderiales; family Gallionellaceae; genus Gallionella. The sequence continues at coordinate 6,960 of JADGRM010000041.1, forward strand.
TTGTTTCGGATCGATGCTGAGATCATATAGAGGTTGCTGGGCAATGAATCGGCTTTCACTGTTACGCGAACTCTGCACTTCTTTTACCAGATGCGGTTTGTACGCCACGCCGTTGTTCGCCAGCGTGGCCGTGGCGAAAGCCAGCTGCATCGGCGTGACTAAACTATAGCCCTGCCCGATGCCGACCGACACCGTGTCGCCGGGGTACCAGATTTGCTGGTAACGCTTCATCTTCCAATCCTGTGAAGGCAACAGGCCGGATGTTTCGCCCTCCAGGTCTATGCCGGTCTTCTTGCCAAATCCGAAGCGAGATAAAAATTCAAAGATGTTGTCTATGCCCAGCTCCGTTGCCAGGCCATAGAAGTAGGTATCACAGGACATCTGGATAGCCTTGAACATGTTCACGCTGCCGTGGCCGCCCGCTTTCCAGTCGCGATATTGGCGGCGGCTGCCCGGCAGATAATATACGCCCGGATCGCTGATGGTTTGCTCGGGCGTGCGTGTGTGGTAATTCAGGCCAGCCAGTGCCATGAACGGCTTGATGGTGGAGCCGGACGGATATTGACCGCGCAGTGCGCGGTTGTTGAGCGGCACATCGGGAGAGTTATTCAGTTCATCCCAACTCTGCGTATCGATGCCGTCGATGAAAGGATTGGGGTCGTAGCCCGGCTTGCTGACGAAGGCCAGCACTTCGCCGTTGTTCGGGTCTATCGCCACCAATGCACCGCGATAGTTGCCGAACGATTGCTCGGCGATCTCCTGCAATTTCGCGTCGATGCTCAATATCAGCGTGTTGCCGGAGATCGGCGGGGTACGCGATAGCATACGCACCGCCCGTCCGCCCGCATCCACTTCGACCTGCTCAATACCAGTGGTACCGTGCAGGTCGCTTTCGTAGCTCTGTTCCAGGCCGGTTTTGCCGATGTAATCCGATCCGCGATAATTGGCCGCCAAGTCGCTATCTTCAAGTTGGGCAAAATCGGCATCATTGATGCGCCCGATATATCCGATCAGATGGGAAGTCTTCGCCCCGAACGGATAATCGCGAAATAGCCGCGCCTTGATTTCAACAGCCGGAAAACGATATTGCTGCGCGGCGAAGCGAGCGACTTCCTCATCGCTCAGGCGGTTGCGTATCACCAGCGTTTGAAAGTCATGACTTTCGGCGAGCAGCTTCTTGAAGCGCTTGCGGTCCTTGGGAGTGATCTCGATCAGTGTGGACAGCTCGTTTATCGTGGCTTCAATGTCTGTCGTCTTGTTCTGGTTTATCTCCAGCGTGTAGCCGGAGTAGTTGCGCGCCAGTACCACGCCGTTGCGGTCGAGTATCAGGCCGCGATTGGGAACGATGGGAACGATGGCAATGCGGTTGCTTTCCGCCAGGGTCTGGTAATAATTGTGGCGCACCAGTTGCAGATAGACGAAGCGTACCAGCAGGATCGCCAGCAACACCAAAACAAAACCGATGCTGACGACCAGCCGCAACTGGAAGTGAAAGATCTCGCGCTGGTGATTTTTAAACTCAACGTACTTTTTCATGAGCGACGTTCACGATCCACGCGCTTTTGCTGCATCGCCTGGATCATGATGTTGAGCGGAGCCCACAGCGCAGTCGAAGTCAGACAACCCAGGAAATACGGCCACACCACGTAACCATTCACCTGCCAATGCACCAACGCATACATCGCATAGGTCAGCACAAGGATACCGAACACATGGATGGTTTGCTGGCGCAAGTCGAACATCTGCAAACGTCGATGCAGCACCACACCGCCGAATGCAAGTAATGTATACGCCAGCGCGTGCTGGCCAAACAGGCTGGCATCAGCCACGTCGGCGAGTATACCCATTGCCCAGGATAGCCCGATGCCGACACGCCACGGTTTATGCATACACCAGTAGAGCAGTACCAGCGCGACAAAGTCGGGGCGCAACATCAGCCAAACACCCTCCCATGGCAGCCCGTTCAGAAACAGCGCGGCCAGCATGCTCAACACGATAAAGGTGTTGCCGACCGGGCGCTGGATTTCCGGTTTGGCGCTTACGTTGAGATAAGGCATCAGTTCTTTCTCCTGGCCTTCGCGCGCTTGTCGGCATCCGACGCAGGGCTATCCGCCGGACGAACAGACAGCTTGGGCAAGCTGGACAGGATCAGCAGATGACGATGTTTGTCCACTCCTGCGACAGGCAGGCAAGTGACATGTGCAAAGGGATAGGCGGCATCGCGTTCGATCTTGATCACCCTGGCGACCGGGATCCCGGGCGGATAGACCCCGTCTATGCCTGAGGTTACCAGCACGTCGTCGTTCTGAATATCGGCATTGACCGGCATATAGCGTAGCGACAACTGGCTGGTGTCACCCGCGCCGAACAGGATGGTACGCAATCCGTTGCGCACCACTTGTACAGGCACGGCGTGGTCTTTTTCGGTGATCAGGGTGACTTCGGAAAGCCAGGGGTAGACACGCGTGATTTGTCCGACGATACCTGCATCGTCCACCACCACTTGTCCGATCCGCACATCGGCACCCGGACCCTTGTTGACGAGCACTCTGCGATTGAACACATCTCGTTCGGCATAGATGATTTCGACTAATTGGGTGGTGAATTCGTCGCGTATCGGCAGCTCGACCAGTTTGCGCAACTGCTGATTTTCCAATTGCAATGCTTGCAATTGCAGCAATTGTGCAGCATCGCTCTGATGCTGCTGATGCATTTCATCGTTCTCCGCCATCAGGCTGTGTTGCATGCTCTGCGTGATAAAGAAATCGCCGACCTGTTGCCATAACGCTCCCGGCAAGATCGCCAAACGCTGCATCGGCGAGACCAGCACCGACAATGCACTGCGCGTGGATTCCAGATAACGATAGCGCGCATCCACGAACAGCAGCAACAACGAGAGCACTGAAAAAAACACCAGCCGCACCACAGGACTGGGGCCGCGATTGAAAAATCGGAAGGATTGCGTGTTGTCCATCAACGACGTTTCATCGATGCGTTTGGATGATTATGCGAAGGCAAAAATTATTCGGTGGTGAAGATGCTGGTCGACTTGTCCATGTGTTCGAGGGCCATGCCGGAACCGCGCACCACACAGGTCAACGGGTCGTCGGCGATCAGCACCGGCAATCCGGTTTCTTCCATCAACAACCGATCCAGGTCGCGCAGCAGCGCGCCGCCACCGGTCAGCACCATGCCCTTGTTGGCAATATCCGCACCGAGTTCTGGCGGGGTTTGTTCGAGTGCCGTCTTCACCGCGCTGACGATGTTGTTGAGCGGGTCGGTCATGGCTTCGAGAACTTCATTGCTGGAAATGGTGAAGCTGCGCGGCACGCCCTCCGCCAGATTGCGCCCGGTCACTTCCATCTCGCGCACTTCGCTGCCGGGGAAGGCGGAACCGATCGTCTTCTTGATTTCTTCGGCAGTGGTCTCGCCGATCAGCATGCCGTAATTGCGGCGGATGTAATTGATGATCGCCTCGTCGAACTTGTCGCCGCCGACGCGCACCGAGCCGGAATAGACCGCGCCGCCCAGCGACATCACGCCCACTTCCGTGGTGCCGCCGCCGATGTCCACCACCATCGAGCCGGTCGCCTCTTCCACCGGCAGACCGGCGCCGATCGCCGCGGCCATCGGCTCTTCGATCAACTCCACGCGCCGCGCGCCAGCACCGACGGCGGATTCGCGGATTGCACGCCGCTCCACTTGCGTGGAACCGCACGGCACACAGATCACGATGCGCGGACTTGGACTGAAAATCCCGGCCTTGTAAACTTTGCGGATGAAGTGCTTGAGCATCAGCTCGGTGACGGTGAAGTCGGCGATCACGCCATCTTTCATCGGGCGGATCACGGTGATGTTGCCCGGCGTGCGCCCCATCATCTGCTTGGCACCGAGCCCGACCTGCTGGACCACCTTCTTGCCATTCGGCCCGCCCTCCTGGCGTATCGCCACCACCGAAGGTTCATTCAGCACGATGCCTTGCCCGCGCACCCAAACCAGTGTGTTCGCCGTACCAAGGTCGATCGCCAAGTCATTAGAAAAATAACCTTTAAAAAATCCAAACATGTCATGTCCTATATAGTCAAAGAGGTGCGCCAGTAAACTCTTATATGATACCCTATTAGCCTTATTTCTATAAAGTTTTTGCTATGTCCCTGACCAATGCAGATGTACGGAAAGTCGCCCGTTTAGCCAGACTGGCGATGAGCGAAGCGGAAATCGAATCCGCCAGTGCGCAACTTTCCGGTATTTTTGACCTGATCGCCGAAATGCAGGCCGTCGATACCAATGGCATTGCGCCCATGTCCCACGCCCAGGATCTATCGCAGCGGCTGCGCGAGGACGTGGTGACCGAAGCCGATCAGCGCGGGCTGTTCCAGTCCATTGCGCCGCAAGTCGAGGCGGGTTTATATCTGGTTCCACAAGTCATCGAATAGTCCGAACCATGCTAAATTCAAGTTTGCAGCAACTCGGCAGCGCGCTGCGCACCGGGAAAATCAGCAGCGTCGAACTGACTCAGCTCTACCTCGACCGCATCGCCACGCTCAATCCCGCGCTGAATGCCTATGTCACCACCAACGCTGAAACCAGCCTGGCGCAGGCACGCCAGGCCGATGCGCTGCTGGCCGGCGGTAAGGCGCAGCCGCTCACCGGCATCCCAATTGCCCAGAAAGATATCTTCTGCGCCAAGGGCTGGCGCACCACCTGCGGCTCGAAGATGCTGGAGAATTTCGTTGCGCCCTATGATGCGCACGTCATCGCGCAATTCAATAACGCCGGCGCGGTGAACCTGGGCAAGACCAACATGGACGAATTCGCGATGGGATCAAGCAACGAAACCTCGTATTTCGGCGCAGTGAAAAATCCCTGGGACAGAAATGCCGTGCCCGG
>JADGRM010000042.1 GCA_017880945.1 Gallionella sp.
TCAGCTTCGCAACCGATATCGATCGTTTTTTTGGCAATGATCGCAATTACCAGGAAAGCAATAAAACCGTGATGCAACTGGACCTTGCCAGAGTGTCCGGATATGGCGGTGACCGCAAGTTCGTGCTTTCAGCAAGAGCCAATTTGAACTTACCTTCCACGGAAAAGCGGTTGCATCTATTGCTGGAGTCCAACCCCGATCAAAATATTACCGGCGAGCCAATTCAAACCCAAAATTCACCCCTTACCAATCAGGTTTCCGCACCGCAAAGTTATGGCATAGCGGTGCGCTATGAGAAGATAAAAGCAGAATTACAGGCATTGCACTTGAGTGCTGATGCGGGGCTTAAATTTCAAGGCATAAGAATAAATCCCTTCGCGCGTGCAAGGGGCAGCTACTCGGTTTCTCTGGATCAGTGGCGGATGAAAGCTGCCGAGTCAGTATATTGGTTCGATACCATAGGTGCAGGAGAAACCACCCAGCTTGACCTGGAACATTTTTTGAGCGAACCGGTTCTGTTTCGCGCCACCAGTAATGCCACATGGCTCAATGACAAACAGAACTTCGACCTGCGCCAGGATCTGTCGATCTACCACACCGTGAATGATCGTACTGCCTTGCTGTATCAGGCTAGTGCTATCGGGGTCACTAACCCGGAGTCTCAGGTGACGGATTATGTGGTATCGATACTTTATCGTTACCGATTGCATCGGGATTGGATGTTCTTCGAATTAAGCCCGCAACTGCATTTTCCAAAAATAAACAATTACCGATCGAGCCCCTCACTCGGCATGCGTCTGGAGATGCTGCTTGACGGGTCGAAATGACATCTATACCTAGCACAGAACCGGACTCAGTTGCCAACGTTTTGCAGATCTGATTCTGTATGCCGGCTGTATGTCGGAGCTGATATCACCTCCCTTTCTTGAGATGCTCGATCTCGCGCCGGTCGCGTTTGGTCGGCCTGCCCTTGAAAAAGAAAGGCTGCGGCTGTGCCTTGAGTTGTGCGGCAATGGCCTCGCGCCGCTGACGGCTGGCATCGGTCTCACGATACAGCTTCTGCGCCTCGGATGCAGGACCGCGCCGATTGGACAATGCCAGCACCTCGACCACATATTGTTTCTGACCGATATTGATGGTGAGCATGTCTCCCACCACGACCGACTTGGCCTGTTTGACGCGCGCTTCATTGATATGCACTTTGCCGCACTCGACAGCGTCAGCCGCCAGTGAGCGCGTCTTGAAGAAACGCGCGGCGCATAGCCACTTATCGATGCGGAATTTTTCTGTGTTGTCGTCTGTATTCATCTCTGTAAACCGGATGCGAATGTCGAGTTGATGTTCGTGCGATTAATGGGGGGCGGATCAAGCCAGCCATTTATTTATTGCAAAAGCGGATGATCTTTCGGCAATTGTTTTGCATACCAGATCGCCAGTTTGTGTCTCAGCGTCTTTTCAGCGACCTGATCTTCGGGCAAGGGCTGGATGACTTTATCGTGGACCAACAGCCTGTATATGTACAGGAGTTTCTCGCTTGCCGAATCCGTTGCTTCGAACTCGACCACGCCGCGTCCCTCCGCATATTTCACACCCGCAAGCAGTGCGCCTTTGAATAATTCCGCTTCATGTTTCAGTTTCTTCATGGTGATCTCCGTCATTGCATAATGATTAGCACCCTGGCAAAGCGGCCGAGAAACATGTCGACCGAAAGCCATCATGTAATCTATACTTAAAACACACACCAAGGAATAGTGGGGGAGGTCATATGATAAAGAATCCACGCACCCGGCGCACCATCGCAGTGATCATGGTGGTGCTGGGCGCAATGCTGATGCTCCTCGCTCCTGAAGCTTGGCCGGGTGCGCTGCTGCTTATCCTGGGCGTTGCTCTGGAGTTGTTCGGCATTGCGCTGGAGCACAAGACCAAATAAACCCGCCTGATGGCTGCAAAGGATATAAGGTGGGTAATAGGGGAAGCGAGGAATAAACCCTACGGTGGAAGTTGATTGAACCACCCCCGTAACATTTCTTGTGGCTTTTTCTGGCCGCAATAAAAAACCACCACTCAGTTAGAGCGGATAGGAATGCATCTTTTTCAAAAATAGCTCCGCAACTTCCGTCGCAAGGTCAGCCGGCATAATCAGCTGTTGGGCAGTCGGCACAAGCTGCAGCTGCTGACACACGGAGTCAATTTCAGGATTCCAACCGGCGCACAAAATCTCATCGCTGTACTCGGCCTCTATCGTTTCATGCTCGATTTCGTAGTTGCTCATGTTCATAGTGACTTTCATGACACACCTCCTTCTGCTTCCATGGTATTACGGCTTGTTACCACCGAATCTGGATTTTCTATCCTTGACAAAAGAACGAGCATATTACATGCCAAGACAAAGTTTGAATTGACCAGAGTGGCGCCGGTATTGGTGCAGCGGGGGATATGGATGTATTTTGCAAATGTCAGATAAATAATAAAACTGACGAAATTTCATCTTTAGCCTTCGCCAAGGTATACAAATTACGTCATATCGGAATTGGGGCACCTTCGATATTTTCCTTTTCCATAGGCTCTTCGAACACCATCTAACTCACCCACACTCTACACGCCTACGTATCAAGAGCGCAGCGGTGATCTGGATGCACTTATTGATGTGATTAAATAAGAGCATGCGAGTCATGTGTCTGTCTGGAATGTTTAATGATGCTGACCCGTCTGATTCGGAGTATATTAACAACTGCATTGCCAACTCCTTTCCCCTGCAAGCGACACTGGTAATAATCTGTTTATTTTATGTGCGGGGAACATTTCGTTTTTGGCATCGCGCGCCCAACCATTTTCCTTATTCTTAAATTATCCCAATCACTGTTCAGAAAGAACCACCATGTCACAGCTATTTTCAAAAGCCACACTGGGAACACTCACACTGCAGAATCATCTGGTCATGGCGCCGCTGACGCGCAGCCGCGCCACCGGGAATATCCCGAACCAACTGATGGCGGAATATTACGCGCAGCGCGGATCTGCGGGGCTCATCATCAGCGAAGGCACCTCGACATCTCCGAACGGCCTGGGCTATCCGCGCATACCGGGGATATTTTCCGCCGCGCAGATCGCGGGCTGGAAACTCGTCACAGATGCGGTTCACGCCAAGGGCGCGAAGATATTCATGCAGTTCATGCACTGCGGGCGCGTCGGCCATCCGCTCAATCTGCCGGCGGGCGCACGGGTGCTGGGGCCGTCGGCAGTGGCAGCCGCCGGCGACATGTACACCGATGCCGAGGGCATGAAACAGAATGCCATGCCGCAGGCGATGACCGAGGCTGACATCAAGACCGCTATCGAGGAATTCGCCCAAGGCGCAAAGAACGCCGTGGCGGCGGGATTCGACGGCGTCGAATTGCACGGCGCGAACGGTTATCTGCTCGAGCAGTTCATCCGCCCGAACTCGAATCAGCGCACCGACCGCTACGGCGGTGCGATCGAAAACCGCGCGCGCTTCGTGCTCGAAGTCGCCGACGCAGTGATCAAAGCCATCGGCAAGGACAAGGTCGGCATACGCCTGTCACCATACGGCGTGTTCAACGACATGCCGCTGTACGACGCGATGGAAGCCGATTACACCTATCTTGCGCAGCAGCTCAATGCACGCGGGTTGGTCTACATCCACCTGGTCGACCACTCACCGCAGGGTGCGCCAGTTGTGCCTGACTCGATCAAGAAGATGTTCCGCAGCGTGTTCAAGGGCAAGCTGATCCTCTCCGGCGGCTACGATGCCGCGCGCGCCGAAAGCGATCTGGCCGCGGGCAAATGCGATCTGATCGCCGTGGGCCGGCCGTTCCTCGCCAACCCGGATCTGGTTGCCCGCTGGAAGACCGGCGCAGCGGTGAATGCGCCCGACATGGACACGTTCTATACGCCCGGAGCGAAGGGATATACGGATTACCCGGTGCTGGGCTGATAGTCTGGAGTGCGGCCTGCGTGTGTTGTTGGGGGCTTCAGCCCCTTACAACCACGGCGTACCCCTTGCGGGTGTATGTGTCGCCGCTTTCTAAAAGCGCAGACATGCCTGCGCACTCCATATAATCCCAAAGTGTGTTAAATACGACCATAATTTTGCAGGTGTAGGAGCGGGCCATGCCCGCGACCAAGAGGTGCGCGGGCATGGCCCGCTCCTACAATTAGCGCTGCTTCTAATGCAAATTGGAATAAAAACTACGCTCCAAAGCAGAGCATGTGAACGACAAGATTCCGATTATTCAAATGTCGCCTGTATTTCTGACTGATGAGTAATGGGCGCCTCTAAAAATTCAGAGTTCGCCCAAATGCAAGGCGTGGAAAAAATTTCGCAGCGCCGCATATGTATGATATGTAAGCAAGAAATTTTTTACGCAACGCAGCAGTTGGGATGAAATCTGGATTTTTAGAGGTGCCCTAATGCCGAATCAGTGCTTCCCGAGCATCTCGTTGATCGCCGCTTCAAAGACAGCAAGCGGCTGGGCTCCGACGATCACCCGGCCCTCCACCGTGTCACCCGCGGTTTTGCCGAGTATGAACGTCGGCGTTCCGGTGATACCCAGCGATTGGGCATATTTGGCTTCGTCACCGATCTCCTTCAGATGTTTGCCATCGGCCATGCAGCTCTTGAAGGTATCGCCATTGAGCGCAAGATCTTTTGCATAACCGGCCAGCGAATCGACATCGATCTTGTTCTGGTTTTTGAATACCAATTCTTTCATCTCCCAATACTTGCCCTGATCTCCGGCGCAGTGCACGGACTGGGCGGCTTTCAGCGCGAACGGATGCATATCCCCCAGAGGGAGGTCACGCAGGATCAGGCGCAACTTGCCGGTGTCAATAAAGTTCTTTTTGATCTCGGGGAAAGTGGTCGTCTCGAACCGGCCGCAGTACGGGCACTGGTAGTCGGTAAACTCCACCATGGTCAGCGGCGCATCGCTTTTGCCGAGCACATATATTGCATCGCCCTTGACTTTCATGATTTGTGGCGCCTGCGGAGCTGACGGTGCTGCCTGGGCCTGCTGCTGTTGCGGCCTTGCCAGCAGCTGCTTGATCTCGCGCAGCTCCTTGAGTATCGCGTCTCCCTGGTCCTTGGTCATGGGCGCAGCCAGAACATTCCCACTCATCGTTAAAATGATCGCACTCATTATTGCCGCTAAGTAATTCTTCATGATTTTCCTTGGTAATTATTTTCAGCTAACTAAAATTCAGCCTTGGCAAGTTTCCGTTCATTTGCCGCTCAGCGCTGCCCGGCAGTCCGGAATTTTTCACTGACTTATACGAATCCTTACATATTCCATGTGCATTATATTCTCGAATGGATCTTAAAAAATACCCAAAAGTGCAAGTTCAGCCCCCTCTATCAATGTGCATAAGAAATTTTTCAAACGTCGAATTGCAAGCGCGCCAGCCGCGCGTAAAGCCCGCTCTGTTTGCGCAGATCTTCCGGGGTTCCGGTTTCGACGATGCGCCCGTGTTCCAGCACCACGATGCGATGGGCTTTCTGCACGGTGGCCAGCCGGTGCGCGATGATCAGCGTGGTGCGGCCTTGCATCGCGGCGTTCAGGCCTTCCTGCACCAGGATTTCGGATTCCGCGTCCAGCGCGCTGGTCGCTTCGTCCAGCAGCAACAGCGGGGCGTTCTTCAGGATCGCGCGCGCGATCGCGATGCGCTGGCGTTGCCCGCCGGACAAGCGTGTGCCGCGCTCGCCCAAAAATGTTTGATATCCATCCGGCAGGCGGGCGATGAATTCGTCCACCAGCGCTGCTCTGGCGGCGGCCATTACCTCTGCGTCGCTGGCAGCGGGGCGCCCGTAGCGGATATTCTCCAGCGCATTGGCCGAGAAGATCACCGGGTCTTGCGGCACGATCGCGATCTTGTCGCGCAGATCGTGCAAAGACAACTGGCGGATATCCCGCCCGTTGAGGCGGATGACGCCATCCGTCACATCGTAAAACCGCAACAGTAACTGGAACAGCGTGGTCTTGCCCGCACCGGAAGGACCGACCAGCGCGACGCTTTCACCGGGCGCGATGTCCAGCGTGATGTCGTCCAGCGCGGCGGTCTGCAAACGCGACGGGTAGCGGAAGCTGACCTGCTCGAAGCGGATCGCCGCCTGTTCGGGCTGCGGCAGCGTTTGCGGTGCGGCCACTTCGGCGATATTGGATTCGGCATGCAGCAGTTCCAGCAGGCGCTCGGTGGCTCCCGCCGCGCGCATCACATCGCCCCACACTTCCGCCATCGTGCCCACGCCGCCCGCCACCAGCGCCGCGTAGAGAATGAACGAGGCGAGCTGGCCGCCGGTCATGCTGCCTTCATGCACCTGGTTCGCGCCTACCCACAACACAAAGATGATGGTGCCCATCACTGCGGTGATGATCAGCGCGGTCAAAGCGGCACGCACGCGGGTGCGCCGGATCGCGGTGACAAAACTCCGTTCCGCGCTGTCGGCGAAACGTTGTGTTTCACGCGGCTCCTGCGTGTAGGCTTGCACCGTCGGCACGGCGTTGAGTATCTCGCCGGCCAGCGCCGAGGCATCGGCGATCTTGTCCTGCGATTCGCGCGAGAGTTTTTTCACTTTGCGGCCGATCACAAAAATGGGCAGCGCAAGCAATGCCATCAAGCCGAGATTCAGCGAGAACAGATAAAAACTGGTGACCGCCAGCATGATCATGCCGCCGATGAACTGGAACAGGCTGCGCAAGCCCATCGAGATCGAGCTGCCGACCACGGTCTGGATCAGCGTGGTGTCGCCGGTCAACCTGGAGAGCACTTCGCCGGTCTGCAGCGTCTCGAAGAATTGCGGCGATTGCTTCAGCACCCGTGCATACACCGCGCTGCGCAAATCCGCCGTCACCCGTTCGCCCACCCAGGTCACGGTGTAATAGCGCGCCGACACGGCCAGCGCCCACAAGCTCGCCAACCCGAACAGCGCGGCGAAGTGGCCGTCCAGACTCTGTGTACCCAGCAGTACACCACGGGTGTTTTCGCGCTGCCCGAAACCGAGGTCGATCAGGTCGCGAAACGCCAAAGGCAACAACAGCACCGTGCCGGAAGCGAGGATCAACAACACGAAAGCCAGCGCGATCCTGCCGCGATAGGGGCGCAGGAAGGGCAGCAAGTCCCGCAACGAAGACAGTTGTTTTGTTGCGGCAACAGCTAGAGTCGGGTTGGCGGTGTTCATCTGTTTGGCAGTTGCGGTGATTTATTTTTTTCCCATTTGCTGCCGGTACAGTTGCCGCGCCTCTTCTTCCTTGAGCGTGTCGTTGATCTCGCGCATCACGCTGACCAGATCGGCCGGTTTCTCGTTGCGCTCGAAGCGCCCGGTCAGCGGGCTTTCCGGGTGGAGCTTGCCGCTCTGATAGAGCGACCATATCTCGATGCCATAGTCGGTGGCCAGCAACTCGGGCGCGAATTGTCCGAAGTAATTGGCCAGGTTGGTGACATCGCGCTCGAGCATGCTGAAGGCGTTGTTGTTGCCCGCAGCGTCGACGGCCTGGGGCAGGTCGATGATGACCGGCCCATCGCTGCCGACCAGCACGTTGTATTCGGACAGGTCGCCGTGAACGATACCGGCGCAGAGCATGCGCACGACTTGTGTGATCAGGAAGCGGTGGTACTCGCGGGCCAGCTCGGGCGTGAGCACCAGGTCGTTGAGCCGCGGTGCGGCTGAGCCGTCGGCGTCGGTCACCAGTTCCATCAGCAACACGCCCTCGAGAAAATTATATGGCGTGGGCACACGCACGCCGGCCGCAGCCAGCCGGTACAAGGCATCCACCTCGGCGCTTTGCCAGGCTTCTTCCTGCGCCTTGCGGCCATATTTGGTGCCCTTCTCGATCGCGCGGGCGCGGCGGCTGTTCTTGACCTTGCGGCCTTCGGTGTAATCCACGCTCTGGCGAAAGCTGCGCTGGTCGGCCTCTTTGTAAACCTTCGCACAGCGGATCTCGTCGCCGCAGCGGACCACGTAGACCTTGGCCTCCTTGCCGCTCATGAGTTGACGCATGACCTCGTCGACGAGGCCGTCCTGGATCAGCGGTTCGATTCTTTTGGGTGTCTTCATGGGTATATGGATATGCTTTGCTACATGATACCTCGAGTTGGCGGGAGGTCGAACTCGTATAAAAAAGTTTCACTTTTCCCCGTGACGGATTATCATCTGCGCGCGTTGTGCCTTCCCGTAACCGGGGTTGGGTCAGCGGCAGTGACTCGCTTTAAATGCACCACATCAGTTACCGCATATTTCACATGTCGTCACTACAAGGAGAATGATCATGGCCAAAGGACAACAGCGTAAAAACAAAGAAACAAAGAAACCCAAGAAACAACCACCGCCTGCCGCGATTAGCCGCGCAATCTAAGCGTTCGGCGTAGGTTGGGTTAGCGGCTTTGATGAGACCCCTGGCCACTCCGCTAACCCGCCGACAGACGGTGGGTAAGCGGCTGGCCTATATCGCATGACTCAACCTGCATAACTATCATGCCCAAACATACCACTCCTGACCACGCCCGGCTCGACCGCGTCGTTGCCGAGGCGCGCCAACACAGCAATGAGCGCGAGGCGACTTATCGCGAGCGTGCCCTCAAATTGTTTCCGTGGATCTGCGGGCGATGCGGCCGCGAGTTTGCCGGAGCGCGCCTGCGCGAATTGACGGTACACCACAAAGACCACAATCACGACAACAATCCACTGGATGGCAGCAACTGGGAGCTGCTGTGCCTGTATTGCCACGACAACGAGCACATGCGCCTGCTTGAAGAACAGTCCAGGCCGGGAAATCGCGACAACCACTCATCCGCGGCGACCCATAATCCCTTCGCCGATCTGCAGGCGCTGCTGAAGAAGTGACAGGCGAAAAAACAGGGGAGCCAGAGCTCCCCTGTAGACAACACCAATCTAAACTACAAATTAGAACAGCGTGAACACGTTGATCGTGGTGGTCTTGCTGCCATTTGCATCAGTGTTGGTCTGATTCCAGTAACTGCCGCTGTTTGCTGTGTAGGTAAAAGATGCCATCATGTTCTGTGCCACCTTGTATGTCACGGTCAGCATGATCGCATTGTCGGTTGCGTTGGAACCAGTACCGTCATCCACGCCGCTGTTGCCTCGGCGTATGGCCGCCCCTATCGTAGCTACATCGGGCAGCACACCCAATTCAGCGGCAATGTTGAATGAACTGCGGGTCAGCGTGCCGCCCAGGTTATAGACATTAGCAACGGCGGCATCATAGGGTGCCCTTGCATAGGTGACGTAGATACCGGTTGGCATGTTGCCCAATGTGCCTTGCATCTGGCCATCGATTGCAGTTGCTTTAGTAACTACTTGTGCTTTTGCTGCGCTACTGTAGGAACTTCCGCCCCAGTTCTGAACACCCACACCAGTATCCCAACCGGCCAAATTAAATATGGCCGCTACGCGCGCGTAGGTTGAACCAAAATTTGAAACTGTTCCAGCAACTGCATTTCCCGGAATGGTCTGGTTAAACTTGGTCAGGTTGACGAAATAACCGGGGTTGTTTATCACAAAAGCCATACCCGTCGCACCGCCACCGGTACCGATGTATTGTTGCGCCGATATGGCATTGGTGTGTGCGTTGTTCATGCCGCCCACCGGGCTCATCTGGTGCACGGCATTGGCACCTGTGTTCAGCACTTCAAAACCATAGGATGCGCCCTGAGCATCCGCGGTGAACGGAACAATTCCGGCACGGGTACCGTCAGCAACCTCGAACAGGACGGGCAACTTGGCGGAGCCCGTTGCAGCCGGACCCGTGACGCCAAGTTCAGCCAGAAAACCGGCGTTGTCGCTCACGCGACCACCATAGAACAAGGACAGTTCGCCACCGTTGGCCGGCACATAAAACTGGCCATTGCCCGGGTTCAGTGTACCAATTGACGGAACGCCGGGGGCCTGATTGGTTTTCTCGTAGCCAAAGGTAGTCAGCACCGCCATGTTCAGCGTATCGGGAATGGACAGGTGCTCGCCTTCCACTTTTCCCTGTGTGCCCATCATAGTGTAAGCACCAGACTTGAATGAACGACCGAAGGCGGTCAGCAACGGAAAGTGCTGAAAGTGGCACGCCGCACACGCCATACCGGTTTGACGGGCGAACGCCGGCAACGCCGAAGCTTCTGACGCGAACGTCACAGCAGCGACTACACTTGCCAGCAACAAAACGATTTTATTCAAGGTGATTTTATTCATGCCTCTCCCATATTTACGTTAAAAAATACAATCGATATGCTTTGTATACCCATTCAACTACACTGCGTCGTTCTGTGCAAGTATCGCGCTTTGCAGTTATCGTGTTCACCCCGATGCGCGCTGCCAAGCACCCAATAAAAAACCCGCCGCCCTTTGCAGGGAGACGGGTTGAGTTTTGCCGGTTAACCGGCAGGTGATGCTTATATGCTTAGAATCCCATCCACAGGTTCAGAACGGTCAGCTGATCGCCAGTGACTGGCAATGCCGTATTCGCAACGTCTTTGCTGTACAGATCGCCGCTGTACTTGGAGTAGGTCAATTCGGCCCTGACGTTCAACGCGATGCTGTAAGTCGCACCGATCATGACTGCATTGTCGGACGCATTGGCCGAAACGCCATTATTAATGCCGGATTTTGCGTTACGATAACCCAATTGCACCGTGGTCTTCGGCAATACACCGAGCTCGGCACCCACGTTGAACGATTTTTTGGTATCCGTACCACCGTTGTTGAACACGTTAATCGGATCGTTACCGGTTGCATTCGGCGCTCTTGCATAGGATGCGATCAGCGTCAGCGGCATGCTGCCGACATCACCCAGCATCTGTGCATCGATCGCGGTTGCCTTGGTTCCGTAGACACCATCAGCTGTAAAACCTGCACCGGTGGGGTTGGTGAGTGTGATATTGTTTACAGTGGTTCCAAGGAGTGGGGAGCCTGAAGCACCGCTCCAAACCTGGAAACCGACGCCCGTGTCCATACCGGCTATATCACCGAGCAAGGCTGCGCGCAAATAGTTGGATGTTGGAGAACTCGACCCTTGCCCAACCGGAAGAGCTGCACCTGCACCTACACCGCCGTTACCGAAGACGGAGTCGAGACTCCACTTGGTGAAGTTGACGAAACCATAGTCGGTTGCCGCGACCAGAGCAACACCATATGCGCCCGTTGCCGTGCCGATATACTGTTGCGCGGAGATCGCATTCATGTCCTGCTGGTTAAACGGATGCACGGTCGATGCACCGGTGCTCAGAAGTTCGAAGCCCTGTGCCGCGCCCAGACCGTCGGTGGTAAACGGCACCACCAGGGTCTTGAACGAGCCCCAGTCCTGTGCGAAAGGCATCTTGACCGAGGCCAGCGCTGCACCGTTGTTCATACCGACTTCACCCTCGAAACCGATGTTTTCGCCGACACGGCCGCCCATGAACAGGCTGTATTGCGTCATCGAAATCTGGCCGTTGTTGCTGTCCTTGGAAATTGCATCTAAATTGGTACGAGGACCGTTGGTCTTTGCGTATTGAAAGTTAGTGACGAACGCCAGGTTCAGCGTGGCGGGCATGGAAAGTCCATCGCCTTCGATTTTCTCTTGAGCACCCATCAACGTGAAACCGCCTTCTTTGAACGCGCGGCCGAAGCTGTTCAATACCGGGAAGTGCTGATAATGGCAAGCGCTACAGGCCATGCCGACTTGACGGGCGAACGCTGGAATCGCTTGGGCTTCTGACACGAACGTCACGGCAGCGATGACGCCTGCCAGGATGAAAATTATTTTATGCATGATGATCTTATTCATGACTTCCCCTATTATGTTGATA
>JADGRM010000216.1 GCA_017880945.1 Gallionella sp.
GCAATCATCCCCGCCGCAACCGTATTGTTCGTCGCCTCGTCGATCACGATGAAGCTGCCGGTGGCGCGGTCGGTGGTGTAGCTGTCGAACACCAGCGGCTGTTGCACCTTTATCGCCACTCGCGCGATGTCGTTCATGTTGAGCGTGGCGGTGCTGTGCTGTTCCAGCGTGTTCACGTCGACGCTATAGTCGATGTTCGAGAACAAGCACTTCGCGGTGCGCGTGGTGTGTTTGACGAGGTACTTGCGATTCTTGTCGAGCGGGGTTTCGGACAGCCAGCACAGCATGGCTTCGAATTCTTTTTCCACCTTGGGCGGATTGGCACTGGTCCTCACGAACATGTCGCCGCGCGAAATATCGATCTCGTCTTCCAGCGTCAGCGTGACGGATTGCGGCGCGTAGGCGCGTTGCAGCTTGCCGTCGTAAGTAACGATCTCTTTCACCTTGCTGGTGCGGCCCGAGGGCAGCACGGTGATCTCGTCGCCGACCGCAATCTCGCCCGCTTCAATGCGCCCCATGAAGCCTCTGAAATCGTGGTATTCATCGGTTTGCGGACGGCATACCCACTGCACCGGATAACGGAAGTCGGTGGTGTTCACGTCGTAATCGATCACGATGTTTTCCAGCAGATTCATCAGCGTCGTGCCCTGATACCAGTCCAGGTTATCGCCGCGATCCACCAGCATGTCGCCCTCCAGCGCTGAAAGCGGGATGCAGGTGATGTCGGTCAAACCCAGCTGCGCGGCGAATTTCAGATACTCCGCGCATATCTCGCTGTATCTGGATTCGGAGTAATCCACCATATCCATTTTATTGACCGCCAGCACGATGTGCGGAATGCCAACCAGGCTCGCCAGATAAGTGTGGCGGCGCGTCTGCACCAGCACGCCCTTGCGCGCATCGACGAGGATGATCACGAGGTTGGCGGTGCTGGCGGCGGTCACCATGTTGCGGGTGTACTGCTCGTGGCCGGGCGTGTCGCCGATGATGAACTTGCGCTTGGGCGTGGCGAAGTAACGGTAGGCCACGTCGATGGTGATGCCCTGTTCGCGCTCGGCTTGCAGGCCGTCGGTAAGCAAAGACAGATCGACGGCAGCCATGCCGCGTTTTGCGCTGGTCTTGGAGATCGCCGAAAGCTGATCCTCGAAAATCGATTTCGAGTCATGCAGCAAACGGCCGATCAGCGTGCTCTTGCCGTCGTCCACGCTGCCTGCGGTGATGAAACGAAGTAATTGTGTTGCGTTGCTCATAAATTTATCTCTCTTAATCCGGATTCATGTCATTCCGGCCTGCGCCGGAATGACGGGTTGTTAGAAATATCCTTCCTTCTTGCGCAACTCCATCGAAGCATCCGAAGTCTGGTCGTCCATGCGCGTCGCGCCGCGCTCGGTGATGCGCGTGGTCGCGGTCTCTGCAATGATCTCCAGCGCGTTCCTGGCGAGGGACTCCACCGGGCAGGTGCAGGTGATATCGCCCACGGTACGGAAGCGCACGGTTTTCCTGACCACCTTCTCGCCCGGTTGTGGCTGCACCAGATGCGACACCGGCATGATGCCGCCGGCGCGTTGGATCACTTCGCGCTCGTGAGCAAAATAGATGTCGGGTATCTCCAGCTTCTCGCGCTCGATGTATTGCCAGATATCCATTTCCGTCCAGTTGCTGATCGGGAACACGCGGATGTTTTCGCCGGGATGCACGCGGGTGTTGTAGATGTCCCACAACTCGGGGCGCTGATTCTTCGGGTCCCACTGGCCAAATTCGTCGCGGAACGAGAAGATGCGCTCCTTGGCGCGCGACTTTTCTTCATCGCGGCGTGCGCCGCCCATGCAGGCATCGAAGCCGAATTCCGCGATGGTCTCCAGCAGCGTCACCGACTGAAACACATTGCGGCTTTGCAGCGGGCTTTTCAGCACGACCGTGCCCTTCCTGATCGAGTCTTCCAGCGACCGGACGATCAGCCGCTCGCCCAATTCCGCGGCGCGCTTGTCGCGGAACGCGATCACCTCGGGAAAGTTGTGCTCGGTGTCGATATGCACCAGCGGGAACGGAAATTTCGCCGGACGGAACGCCTTCTCCGCGAGGCGCAGCATCACGATGGAATCCTTGCCGCCGGAAAACAGCAGCGCGGGATTTTTGCACTCCGCCGCGACCTCGCGCATGATGTGGATGGATTCGCTCTCCAGCGCGTCCAGATGGGTAAAAGTATGTGTACTCATATTAATGTTCTCGACCAGTTTCATGATATTTTCCATTTCAATGATCTTGGCTCAGACTAGCTCCGCACTACTCTCGGCATGAGTCTTCACTGAAACCCCGGATCCATGCGCCACCTGTGGAGCATGGCTTGCGTGCAGGCCGCACTCTTTGTTCGCGGGATCTTCCCACCACCAGCGTCCGGAGCGAATGTCTTCTCCCGGCGTGACAGAGCGGGTGCAGGGCGCGCAACCCAGGCTGGGATAAAACTGGTCGTGCAGCTTGTTGTAGGGCACATCGTGCTGGCGGATGTACGCCCATACGTCCTTGTTAGACCAATCCAGCAGCGGGTTGAATTTCTGCAAACCGTTGTCGACATCAAAAGCGGATACTTCAAGCGTGCCGCGTGTCACGGCCTGATCGCGGCGCATCCCGGTGATCCATGCCCCCTTGCCTGCCAACGCGCGACGCAGCGGTTCCACCTTGCGCACGAAACAGCACCCTTTGCGATTCTCCACGCTGTCGTAAAAACCGTTGATGCCGTGCTGCGCGACATACTCCTCGACCAGCGCGTTGTCCGGAAAGTATACATGCAGTGGAGCCGCATAATGCTTGCGTACTTCCTGCATCAGGTCATAAGTCTCCTGCGGCAGGCGTCCGGTATCCAGGCTGAACATCCCGATGTCGATACGGTGTTTGGCGATAACATCAGTCAGCACCATGTCTTCCGCGCCCAGGCTATTCGCGAACACTACCGGCGGGAAATCACGTGCTGCTGTGGTCAACACAGCCTTCACCTGTTCCACTTTTTGTTGCAAGGCATTCATAGCCCGCCTCCGCGTTGTATGCGGCGAAACATCGGCAATCTTTCATCCGATGACGCCTGATATGTGAGTGAGAAATCGCTCAAACCATTTAATGCCACGCGCATGTCCTTATCGGCTCTGGTGGCAAAAGCATCGAAGCCGACACGCTGCATGTAAAACATCTGATCGCGCAGCACATCGCCGATGGCGCGCAATTCGCCGGCATATCCCAGCCTGGCGCGCAAATGATGGGCGATGGAATAACCGCGCCCATCCGCAAACTTGGGAAAATCAACGGCAACCACGGAAAATCTTGCCAGATCACCTTTTAAATCTTCCGCCCGCTCATCGCTGGCCAACCACACGCCCAGCTCTGTGCGTGCCTGCAATACATCGCGTTGCGCCTGCCACACTTTCAACGGCACGATGACTTTCCCGGGCGGGACGACAACACCT
>JADGRM010000217.1 GCA_017880945.1 Gallionella sp.
TTGCCGGCTCCGACATTGGTACTGATGAACATTTCCGATGCTTTCGTAACCTATTGGTATCTGATTTTTGGCGGGATCGGAGGAGGCTTTTACGCCTTCTTCTATTTCTGGAAACGCAGCAGGAAAATGCAGATTGTGATGGATAAACTGATGCTAAAACTGCCCGTGTTTGGCGAGTTGATCCGCAAAGCCACTATCGCCCGGTGGACCCGTACACTTTCCACCATGTTCGCAGCCGGCGTGCCTTTGGTCGAGTCTCTTGATTCGGTTGCAGGTGCGGCAGGCAATGCGGTGTATTTTGATGCCACCAAAGTCATTCAACGCGAAGTCAGCACCGGCAGCGGCTTGACCGTCGCCATGCAAAATACCGGCGTATTCCCGAGCATGGTGTTGCAGATGTGTTCCATCGGTGAAGAGGCCGGCTCGCTGGATGCGATGCTCAGCAAGGTGGCCGACTTCTATGAAGCCGAAGTGGATGATGCGGTGGCGGCCATCTCCAGCCTGATGGAGCCGGTCATCATGGTGGTTCTCGGTACGCTGATCGGCGGCATGGTGATCGCGATGTATCTGCCGATTTTCAAGATGGGCGAAGTCATTTAATGAAAAAACAGGAAAAAGGTGCAAGGTACAAGGTACAAGGTACAAGCTACCTCCCCCAACACTCAACCCCGAATCTTCAACCTTTAGCCCTTGTTGCAGCCCAATGAGTCTCTTTGATCTGCTGCAAACGGTCCCCGCCGCATTTATTGGTGCGTGCCTGATACTTGGACTGATGGTCGGCAGTTTTCTCAACGTGGTCATCCATCGTTTGCCGAAAATGATGGAACTGGGCTGGCAGCAACAATGCGCCGAGCTGCACGGAGAAACCCCGCAGATATCCTCGCACCCGGACGGTGATGCCACCCCACACACACCCTACAATCTTGTGGTTCCACGCTCGGCCTGCCCGCATTGCAACCATGCGATCAGCGCTTGGGAAAACATCCCCGTCATCAGCTATGTGTTGTTGCGCGGCAAGTGCAGGGGCTGCGGTGCTGCCATTTCGCCGCGCTATCCGATCATCGAGGCGATCAGCGGCATCCTTTGTGCCTACGCGGCAGCCCACTTTGGTTTCGGGCTGGTTGCAGCCGGCGCGTTGCTGCTGATCTGGGCATTGCTGGCGCTCACCGCAATCGACTTTGACACGCAATTATTACCGGACGACATCACCTTGCCGCTGCTCTGGACAGGTTTGTTGTTCAATCTGTTCGGGGTCTTTACCAATTTGCCCAGCGCGGTATTTGGCGCGGTGATCGGGTATCTCGCGCTGTGGAGCGTGTACTGGCTGTTCAAGCTCACTACCGGCAAAGAAGGCATGGGATATGGTGATTTCAAACTGCTTGCGGCCCTGGGTGCCTGGCTGGGCTGGCAGATGTTGCCGCTGATCATTTTGCTGTCCTCGCTGGTCGGCGCCGTGGTCGGCATCACCCTGATCGTGGCGCTCAAGCATGGCCGCAATATTCCCATCCCCTTTGGCCCCTATCTGGCCGGTGGTGGGCTGATCGCCCTGTTCTGGGGACAAACTCTGACTCAGGGATATCTGCAACTGCTTTCCTCTCCATGAATAAGGACGCCTCTAAAAATTCAGAGTTCGCCCAAATGCCCCACAAGGGGACGCCGATCCGCTACGGGCAAAAGCAGCCCGTGCGGAGTCGTCTGCAAGGCGCGAGAAAAATTTCGCCGAGCCGCATATGGTTTATATGTAAGCAAGAAATTTTTTCAGCAACGCAGCATAACCAGCGACTTGGCTGTCGTCTTTTGACAGCTTAGTCGAATGGCTAGCAGTTCATCAGTTGGGATGAAATCTGGATTTTTAGAGGCGCCCTTCTGCGTCGGGCTCACTGGCGGGATAGGCTGCGGCAAGAGCACGGTAGCAGACCTGTTCGCGGAACTTGGCGCGGGCATCATCGACACCGATGTGATCTCACACCAGCTGACCCAGAATGGCGGTGAGGCCATCGCCGCGATCCGTGCGAGCTTTGGCAATGATTACATCACGGACGGCGGCGCACTGGATCGCGCAAAAATGCGCGGTCTGATCTTTTCGGATGCGACCGCCAAGCAACGGCTGGAACTGATCCTGCATCCCCTGATACTCGAACATGCCAAGGCGCAATTGCGGCAATTGCAAACCAAACCCTACATCATCATTGTCGTCCCCCTGCTGCCGGAAAGCCCCGCGTTCCGGCAACTGGTACAACGAGTGCTGGTGGTGGATTGCGACGCAACCACCCAGCTTAAGCGCGTCATCGGGCGCGCTGGCATGACAGCCACTGAAGCACGCGCCATCATCACGCAACAAGTACCGCGCGCCGAATGCCTGAAACTGGCTGATGATGTCATACATAACGATGACGGCCTGGGCAACCTGGCCGAACAGGTTACCGTTTTGCATGGACACTACTCGAACATGCTATACAACCATTGACGATGCAAGGTCATTCAATATATCGTTCGCGACTGATTTTCCTGAAACAGCACGATTTCCTTCAATAGAACATTCGGCAATAACGACGTGATCAGCTACGAATATCCCCTTAACGAAAAAGTGCGCACCCTGTTGCGCCTTGAGGATTTGTTCGCGCGCATGGTGTACTTTACCAATCACGATCAAAGCATGGATCACCATGCGGCACTCTCCACACTGTTTGAAATTCTTGAAGTGATCAGCCGCGCCGACTTGAAATCCGATCTGCTGCAAGAACTGGAACGCCAGAAGCGCAGTTTATCTGCCCTGCATAACAACCCCGAGATATCAGAAGATGCTCTGGATACCATTCTTGCTGAGATCGAAGCGGCTAGCGCAAATTTGCTCGCCATGACCGGCAAGGTCGGCCAGCACCTGCGCGAAAACGAATGGCTGATGGGCATCAAGCAACGCGCTGTGATGCCGGGCGGCACTTGTGAATTCGACTTGCCTTCCTATCATTATTGGCAAGAACAGGATGCGATCTTGCGGCGTCAAAGTCTGCAAACCTGGCTGGCTCCGCTCTCGCCCTTGCATGCCGGGTTCAAGATCATCCTGCGGCTGTTGCGCGAAAACGGCAAGGTGTTTCGCTTCACTGCGCACCAGGGAACCTTCCAGCAAATGCAAGGCGGGCGTGTCGCGCAAATGCTGCGTGTCCGCATCAGCAGGAAACTGGCATGCATACCCGAAGTCGGTGCCAACAAATACGCGATCAACATCCGCTTCATCGCCGCAAACTATGCGGCAAAGTCCGCTTTGTTCGAACAGGATGTGCCGTTCGAACTGACCTTCTGCAGCATTTCTACGTGATGTAACCCGATGACGCAGAACAAAACAACGCCGATCGTGACCTGTCCGCATTGCGGCAAAGAACATCAATGGGACACCAACAACCGCTCACGCCCGTTTTGCAGCGAACGCTGCAAGCTGATCGATC
>JADGRM010000218.1 GCA_017880945.1 Gallionella sp.
ACACCACTAATGCGTTGAGATGCGGGCAGCGCAGAATCCTCCAGATCGACTGCACCAGAGTAGTGTCGCCAATGAAGGCGGCAGCGGAGCTTGTCTGCCCCTCTTCGTCCTGGTAGCGCAGCGCCATAGGACACACCTTTACGCCTGCATCAATGGCCGGTTGGATGAGTGCCGAGTGAAAGTGACCGACCTGTTTGCCGTCAGTCGTTGTACCTTCCGGGAAAAGTCCGACACACGCACCCTGTTTGAGCAAGAGGCTGACACGCCGGCTGATCAGCGACGCATTCCGGCGCAGGGCGCGTTCAATGAAAATAGTGCCGATGCGCCGGCTGAGCCAGCCGATGAGGGGCCAATCGCGCACTTCCGATTTGGCGATGAATTGCGCTGGATGGATCGCATTCAGCACGTAGATATCCAGCCATGAGATATGGTTTGCGACGATCAGACATCCGCCTTCGCCGCGCGCGGGCTGTTGCCCCTCGATCTGGATGCCGATGTTGAGGATGGTCAGCAGCTGCCTGCTCCAGGTTTTCAGGATGCGGCGTTGCCTGGTTTGATTCAGATGCGGGTAAATGATTGCCAGCAACATTCCGAAAAGAAGGTGCAGCCCAAGGCGGCTGCCCCGGAACACGCTGACCAGATTATTTGCTGGCACATCTGGCGAGCGCTTATCCATAATGAGCCTCCGCACCCTGGTATTGCTCTCCAGTCGCCGCCTGCAATTGCAGGCGGCGACGCTCGATGAACAGGCTGTTGCCGGGTTTTTCCTTGGCCATTTTTTTGGCAGCAGTGGCGGCTTCCGCCACTTCATGGTGTGAACCGAACAATTCCGGAATAACCCAGGCCACACCGATCGATAGCGTGGGCAGCGGGTGGTGGACGATGCGTCCTTGCCTGTCCCCGGACAGATAGCCGCCGATCGAGCGATGATCTTTGTCGAACAGCGCTGCGGAAGTGCGCGCAAAGGCGAAGAGTGCCCGATGGCAACGTTGCTCCCAATCTTTGCTTTGCAGTACAAGGATAAAATCGTCACCGCCGATATGGCCGATAAAGTCATGCACTGGATCGCAGATATTGCCGAACAACCTGGCGGTGAATTGGATCAACTCATCACCTTTGCGATAGCCGCACATATCGTTGAACGGCTTGAAATTGTCGAGGTCACCATAACAGACCGCGAATGATTTCCCGGATTGAAGCAAATGCTCGATGTGCTCATTGATGGGGACATTGCCGGGCAATAATGTCAGCGGGTTGGCATAGCGCGCGGTTTCGAGCTGGGCTTTGGTGATCTCGCGCAGCAGGTCCTGTCCCGAGCCGATCCCGATGTAGCGGCCTTGCTCGGTGATGATGAAGCCGTCGGCAAAATGCCGAATTTCGGATTCACTCAAAAACCCGCTCAACTCATGGATGGGGGTGGATTTCTCCACCAGCAATGGCGCCGCATTCATCATGTCTGTGCAAGGTTTTTTGCCGAGCAGTTCGCGGCGGTAAGGCTGGGCGAGGTTGTCAACGAATTCATAGCGGTTGATCAAGCCAACCGGACGCCCATTTTTGACAACAGGTATGGCCCGCAAGTTTTTATGTTCGGTAAAGTCGGCGAATATTTTCTCGATCTCTGTTTCCGGTTGTGCCGGCTCGACATAACGCAAGATTGTTTCCACCGTGACGCTGCGGGAGTTGCTGTAGGGTTGTTCAGCAGGGTGTATCGAGTTGATCAGACAGCCGACTTCCGCGGACAGGTTCAATGGCGGAATGTGATTCGGGCGGGCGATGAAATATCCTTGCCCACAGGCGATTCCGATATCGCGTATGGTTTTGAATTCAGCGGCCGTTTCTATGCCTTCCGCGATCACTTTTGTGCCCGAGCTGAGTGCGATGCTTTGTATCGATCTCAGGAATTGCTGTTTGAGCGGGTCGGCATTTACGCCCTGCACGAAATGCATGTCCACTTTCACAAATTCAGGGCGCAATTCGGACCACAAACGCAAACTCGAAAAGCCTTCGCCCAGATCATCTATCGCGATCTGGAATCCCATGCTGCGGTAGTGCAACAGCGCCTTGCGCATGCCCTCAAAATCGAAGGTGGGCTGATTCTCGGTGATCTCGATGATGACCCGTTTCGGGTTTATGCCGAGATTTTCAAGGTAGGCCAGCGTTTGCCCGTTTTTGAAGCTGGGATCTGTCAAGGCTTCCGGGCTGACATTCAGGAATAATTGGCCGGGCAGATTTTGGGCGGCAAATGACTCCAGTATGATCTGGCGGCACAACATCTCGATTTCCAGTGAAAGCCCCTGTTGCTTGGCAGCGCCGAACAGGTTGATCGGTGAATGCAGCGGGTTATTGGCAGGACCGCGTATCAGCCCCTCAAAACCAAAGATCGTGCCGCTGGAAAAATCCATGACCGGCTGGAAAAGCGCGGAGAGGTCGCGCTGCTTGAGTATGTCCTGGAGTGTTTTCACCGTAAGTATCCTATGAGTAGCAGGGTATAGCAGGATAATTACCGAATGTTTCAGTTGGGTTAAGGCAGCGTTACAGATTGATTGCAGTATTTGAAACCACGGGCCACGGGGTGCGAGCCGTTCCAGGATTTCACTATTCTGCAACACAACCTTCATGGATTCTTCGCATTCGCCGAGTAGGGTGCGAGGGTATGAACAAATTCCGGCATCTGGCGTGGCTCATCCCGCTGTTGCTTTACAGCAGCGATGCGCTGGCATGGGGTTTGTATACACATGTTTATTTTGCCCAGCAACTGGTGTGGGCCATACCGCTTGCCGACACACGGTTTCGTCGTGCCGTGTGTGCGTTTCCGGGTTGGGTGATGGCAGGCGCCTGCCTGCCGGATCTATCCCTTACCGGGCAGCATGCCGGAACGCATGATTTCAAACAAACGCACCAGTGGGAAACCGCCAGGAAATTACTGGAGCAGTCATCCTGTGATGAAGAACGGGCCATCGCGCTGGGATTCGCCAGTCACTTGCTGGTGGACATCATTGCGCACAATCACTTCGTGCCGGTACATGAAAAATTATGGGTGAATATACCGATGCTGACGCATGCGTCCAGCGAATGGGCGATGGATGCGCATGTCAAGAATCATGTGTTCAGCTCGCCTGCCAATCTGCTCAAGCAGAATCAGGATGTGCTGGCGAATTTCGCCTCATCGCACTTTCAATGTGATCCGGTAAAAGCCCGGCGCGCGATCATGCTGTTGGCACACGGCGATGCCGTGTTGCGCGGCAGTCGTTTGGCGGAAGGGCTATACCACACCGGCAAGGTGCTGGACCGCAATCTGAAACGCCGCTTCAATTACTACTTGCGCGAGACCTCGCGCCGTCTGGTTCAGATCAACCGGGTGATTGAAGGCCGCAACCCAGTCTGGCATGCCGAACCACCGCTGCCGCATCTGGCGCATGA
>JADGRM010000219.1 GCA_017880945.1 Gallionella sp.
CCCAAACCGCTGCTGGAAGTCGCCGGCAAACCGCTGATCGTCTGGCACATCGAGAATCTGGTTCGCGCAGGTATATGCGATCTGGTGATCAACCACGCGCATCTCGGCGGACAGATAGAACAAGCTCTGGGCGACGGCAGCCGGTTCGGCGCGCACATTCAGTATTCTCCCGAAGTCAAAGCACTGGAAACCGCGGGTGGCATCGCCAACGCCTTGCCGCTGCTGCTCCCTTTCCCCATTGGCGGAAAAGGGACTGAAAGAGAAGATGAGCCCTTCGCCGTGATCAACGGCGATATTTTCTGCGACTATAATTTTGCCAGCCTGCACGAACGGGCTGCCGGGCTGAAAACCAACGGCGATGCCGCGCATCTGGTGCTGGTGAACAATCCGGCACAGCATCCCAACGGCGACTTCGGTTTACAGCAACAGCGCGTCACTGACAGTACACCCAAGCTCACCTTCAGCGGCATCGGCCTCTATCAACCCGGCTTGTTCGCCGGCATTCCGCGCGGCAGCATCGCGCCGCTGGCTCCGCTGTTGCGCGCACAGATCGCACTCGGCATGGTCAGCGGCGAACATCACCAGGGCTTGTGGGTGGACGTCGGCACACCGCAACGCCTGGTGGAACTCGACACACAGGTACGTTCGGCATTGCATAGCCATTCCACTAAGTAATCCAAAAACGATTGCTAAGTGGCTGGTTAGCGTTACATAGCCATTCCACTAAGCAATCCAAAAACGATTGCTAAGTGGCTGGTTACCGTACAATACGCCATGACCTTTGACCCCGCCATTTACGCCCAACGCCGCGCCCGTTTGCTGACGCAAATGCAGCGCGGCATCGCCATCATTCCCACCGCGCCGGAAGTGGCGCGCAATGCCGACACGCATTATGGATACCGCCACGACAGCAACTTTTATTACCTGAGCGGTTTCATTGAGCCGGAAGCGGTGCTGGTACTGGTTGCCGGCCAGAATGAAGATGGTCAACCGCGATCCATATTGTTCTGCCGCGAAAAGAATCTGGAACGCGAGATCTGGGATGGTCACCGTTTTGGTCCCGATGTTGCCCGTGAACAATTCGGTTTCGACGCGGCTTATCCCATCGAGCAACTGGATGAAAAACTAACCGGGTTGATCGGCAACCAGCCCGCGCTTTTTTATCCCTTGGGTGGCGATCCTGCATGGGATCAGCGCATCCTCAAGTTGCGCAGCGCAGTACAGGAAAAGATCCGCAGCGGCATCCGCGCGCCGGACGAAATTCGCGACGTGTGCACGCTGCTCAATGAGATGCGCCTGTTCAAGGATGATCACGAGCTGGACATCATGCGCCGCGCCGCGGCGATTTCCACTCAGGCACATCGTCGCGCGATGCAATTCACCCGCCCCGATCGATTCGAATATCAGGTAGAAGCGGAACTGCTGCATGAATTCTGCAGCCATGGCGCGCGCCATCCCGCTTACACTTCCATCGTCGCGGGCGGCGCGAATGCCTGCGTGCTGCACTATGTGGGGAACAACGCCCGGCTCCGCGACGGCGATCTGCTGCTGATCGACGCGGGCTGCGAACTGGACGGCTACGCCTCCGACATCACGCGCACCTTCCCCGTCAACGGGAAATTCAGCGCCGCGCAAAAGGATGTGTACGAGATCGTGCTGGCCGCGCAAGCCGCGGCGATTGCCGCCGCAATACCGAAACAGACCTGGGACGCCCCGCACAATGCCGCGCTGCGGGTATTGGCGCAAGGTTTCATCGACCTCAAGCTGTGCCGCGGCAGCGTGGATGAAGTGCTGGAAAGCGAAAGCTACAAGAAATTCTACATGCACCGCACCGGCCACTGGCTGGGCATGGATGTGCACGATGTCGGCGATTACAAGATCGGCGACAACTGGCGCGCGCTGCAACCCGGCATGGTGCTGACCATTGAGCCCGGCTGCTACATCCGCCCCGCCGATGATGTGCCTCTCGCGCTGTGGAACACCGGCATCCGCATCGAGGACGATGTGGTGATCACCGCGAAGGGCAATGAAGTGTTGACCGATGCCGCACCGAAAACGGTGGCTGATATCGAAGAGTTGATGAGAAAATCGTGAACGCTGAATACGACATCGCCATCATCGGCGGCGGCCCGGTCGGGGCCGCACTGGCACTGGCCTTGCGCGGCAGCCAGCTGAAGGTCTGCGTGCTGGAAGCGCGTCCGGCGCATACTGCCAGCAGCGACGCCCGCGCGCTGGCTTTGTCCTACGGCAGCCGCCTGTTGCTGGATCGTCTCGGCGTATGGGACGCACTGCACGATGTATCGGCCATACGAACTATCCATATTTCGCAAAAGCAAAGCTTCGGCCGCGCCGTGTTGCATGCCGCCGAGTTGAACGTGCCGGAACTCGGCTATGTGCTGCCCTACCCGGCGCTGCAAGACGCGTTGACCCATGCGCTGCAACATAGCGATGTTGCAACCATCTACGGCGCGAGCGTCACCCGGTTGAGCAACTCAGCCGACCAGGCCGTGATCGGCTATCAACAGGAAGGCGAGGAATACACCCTGCACGCACGTCTCGCCGTGGTCGCCGACGGCGGCAAACTACTGGCACAACAATATCCGCCGGAAGTCCACGACTACGGGCAGAGCGCGCTGATCACCCACATCACCTGTTCCGCACCTCAGGTTAATACCGCGTTCGAACGCTTCACCCCGCAGGGCCCGCTGGCGCTGCTGCCGTTCAAGGAAGGTTACGAGCTGGTATGGACTGCGTCGCATCAAGCCGCGCAGGAAATGCTGGCATGGGACGACGCTCGCTTCATGCGCGAACTGCATCAACACTTCGGTGACCGGGTCGGAGAATTTCTGACTGTAAGCAAACGCACCTGCTTCCCGCTCGGCCTGAGACGCGCCCCGCAACAAACTCCGATGCCGCACACCGTGCTGCTCGGCAACGCTGCGCAAACGTTGCATCCGGTGGCCGGACAGGGTTTCAACATGGGACTGCGCGACGCGTGGGAACTGGCTCAGGAAATTCTGGATGCCGCACCGGCTTCGTTAGGAACCGAGGCGATGCTCGCCGCCTACCGCAGCCAGCGCCGCACCGACCGCGAAGCGGGGATACGCTTTACGGACGGACTGGTGCGGCTGTTCTCCAACGACCTGCCACTAATCAGCGCAGGCCGCGCCGCCGCGCTCACCGCGCTGGACTGTTTGCCATTTGTGAAAAAATTTGTCGCGAAGAGGATGATGTTTGGGGCGAATGGTTGAAGCAGCACTTGTGCTGCATTTAGCGACATAAAATCAAAATCAACACCGCCGGGGGTAGCCCGGCAACTATAACCAATGACTTACCCAGCGTCGTTTGCTGGGTTAGTCAGATGGCTAGTAGTTCTATCAGTCACTTTTCTTGTCTTGCCAAGAAAAGTAACCAAAAGAA
>JADGRM010000220.1 GCA_017880945.1 Gallionella sp.
CTTGAGTAGGGAATTCCATGTCATTATAAAAAAGGCCGTCTCACGACGGCCTTTTATTAACAGCTTCACATCCTATAAAGCAGCGTTGCGAGCCGATCCACTAGAAGCAGACGCCGTTGGTCGTATCGCAGACCGTGATGTTGCTGAACACGACCGTCATCGGCGGACTGCATTCCGGCTGGAATGTTGCCGTCACGGTGAGATCGAAGAGGGCCTTGCCGTTCTGCACGGGGAAGTAATCCCCGGCCGACACTGACATTTTGTTCGCCGCCTTCGGATGATTGCCACCGGGGTTGATGCACTCCGCATCCGCAGTGACCACAATGTGCACAGACGCCTCGTTGCCGAGCCCGGCTTCCTTGCCGGACACGGTCAGCGTGTTGTCGGTCTGAGTCACATTGACCACCACGAAGTGCGGACTTCCCGCCCATGCCCCCTGAATCGGGGCCAAGGAAAGTAACGCGGCCAGTGCAATCAGGCACGCGGAGAGATATTTTTGACGATGATTCATAATGAGTCTCCTTAAAAATTAAAAATATTTTTGCCGAAACAAATCAGGAAAGAATCCCATATGGATATGAGTCTTGAGTGAGTGCACTCCCAACCCCAATGTTGGTGTACTTTTTTCAGGACGATAGCAAAGTCGCATGCAGGCATTCCCTAAGCCAAAGCCGGAAACCGACCGTGAGGCCGCTAACCGACGATACATTTATAGCTCTTGCGCCCGAGGCGCACCGTGTGCTGGCACACATAAAGCGAACTATTTTCCACGGCCGGCGCCGGATGATTACCGCATCCTCGATTCAAGCGCGATGACGCGCATCAACCCATTTCACTTAAGGCATTCTCGAGTGGATCGGATTCATAGAACTTGCGGATGAGCCGCAATGACACCGTTGTGTGCAGGGTTCCGTTGTCCCCCTGGGCGTCTGCCAAGTGTTGCGTGCTGTACGTCACCAGTGACTGCTTCAAGGCGATTCAAATAATATGCAGATTTTATTATCAGTGATGGCTTTCGGGCCGTTCACCCTTCGATACCCCAGGGCGAACGCGCTACTTGATTCGTGCCGGATCAATAGGGCATCCGTACGTCAATAAATCCTACAGCGCGCGCACTTTTACCGTCTTGCCCTTCACCTTGCCTGCCGACAATTTTCGCACGGCTTCGCGGGCGATGTCGCGCACGACGGCGACATAGGCGGACTGATCGGTCACCGTGATCTTGCCGACCTGCTCGCGCGCGTATCCCGCTTCGCCGGTGAGCGCGCCCAGCACGTCGCCGGGGCGGATCTTCTCCTTGCGCCCGCCGAGTATCTGCAGCGTCACCATCGGCGGCACCAGCGGTGATTCATCATCGTTGTGCAGTGCGCCCAGTTCATGCCATTCCGGCACGATGTGCATCATCTGTGCGATGCTGATAATGCGGTGCCGGTCGGTCGGGCCGCACAGGCTCAGCGCCCAACCGTTCTCGTCGGCACGGCCGGTGCGTCCGATGCGATGGATATGGATTTCCGGGTCGGGCGTGACATCGACATTGATCACCGCCTCGAGTTGCGCGATGTCCAATCCCCGCGCGGCCACGTCGGTGGCCACCAGCACCGAGCAACTGCGATTGGCGAACTGGATCAGCACCTGATCGCGTTCGCGCTGTTCCATATCGCCATTCAGGGTCAGCGCTTTGATGCCCTGGGCATGCAGCACTTCCAGCAGTGAGCGGCATTGCTGCTTGGTGTTGCAGAAGGCCAGCGTGCTGACCGGGCGATAGTGCTTGAGCAAGGTGGCTACGGCCTGCAAACGTTCCTCGTTTTCTATTTTATAAAATCGCTGGCGTATCTTGCTTTCCTCGTGCTGTTCAAGCAGCTTCACTTCCTGCGGATCGCGCATGAACTGGCGCGCCAGCCGAGCGATGCCGTCGGGATAGGTCGCCGAGAACATCAGCGTCTGGCGCTCAGCCGGGCAACGCTTTGCGACAAACGCGATGTCGTCGTAGAAGCCCATGTCCAGCATGCGATCCGCTTCGTCGAGCACCAGCGTGTTGAGCGCCTCGAGGTTCAAGGTGCCGCGCTCCATATGATCCATGATGCGGCCCGGTGTGCCGACGACGATGTGCGCGCCGTGCTCCAGGCTGGCCATCTGCGGGCGCATCGTGCTGCCGCCACACAGCGTCAATATCTTGATGTTGTCTGCGGACCGAGCCAGACGGCGGATCTCCTGCGTCACCTGGTCGGCCAGCTCGCGCGTCGGGCATAGCACCATCGCTTGCACCGCAAAGCGGCGCGGGTTTAGTTTTGTGAGCAGCGCCAGCGCGAACGCCGCCGTCTTGCCGCTGCCGGTCTTCGCCTGCGCGATCAGGTCGTGGCCTGCCAAAGCGATCGGCAGGCTGGCCGCCTGTATCGGCGTCATCGTCAGGTAGCCGAGCTGCTGCAAGGTCGCCAGCATGCCGGGCGACAGCGGCAGCTCGTTGAAAGAGCGTCCGGTGGAGATGGCTGCGGGCGGGGATGAGGGACGGGTAATATCGGTCATACGTAATTCCAATTCAATTTAAAAGTTTCAGGGATCTTGTAGGAGCGGGCCATGCGGGTGCCCGGACATGAGTTTTTCGTACCCGCGATCAGTCAATTCGCGGGCATGGCCCGCTCCTACAAGAGCGCACTGTCGATCGACCAATTGGTTTTTCTAAATCATCCTTCCTTGCGCCTGCGTGTAGCAAAAGACTTGTAAGGCTTGCGCTGCCCCGGACGTTTGAGGTCCTCTGCCGGTTTGGGCTTGGGTATCAGCAGGTTTTTCCCTGTGCTTTTTTTGGTAGTCTGATGTGCTGCTATAGCTTCTGCGATTTGTTCTACCGTCAACAGTATGATCGCGTGTTCGCCGTTAAGGTGGAAGTCGGCGAGATGCTCCTTGATGTCATAGATGCGTTCCGGGGTTTTGGCTTTCTTGGCCTGACCGGTCAGTATCAGTTGCGCATCCGGTGTCAGCGTGTAGCCGCCATCCTGCGCGCAGATCAACCCGTATTCGGAGAGCCGGTAAAACGCATCGGATAATTTGGTTTCGGGAGGAATAGCGCCTTGCGTCAGCTCGGCCGCGGCGATGATCTCGACCAGTTCGGCTGGACGGCGCTTGGCTGCTAGCGACAAAGCCAGCAAGAGGATTGCATCAACATCGTGGACTGGGTACATCGGATAACCTTTGAATAAATTTGGAAGAACAGCCAACAGGCCGGGGGTGTCAAACGCGCCGCGGCGGCAGAAAGTGTTGCATAGCCAATCGGCTGACGAACTAACTGATATGACTACTAGCCATCTGACTGGTGGAACCACTAGCCATTCCACTAGGTTGTCAAAAGACGACAACCAAGTGGCTGGTTATAACCCAGCAAAAGACGCTGGGCAAGTCATTGGTTATAGCCATTCGACT
>JADGRM010000221.1 GCA_017880945.1 Gallionella sp.
ATCTGACTGATGAAACAACTAGCCAATCCACTAAGCCACCAAAGAACGGTGGCAAAGTGGCTGGTTATAACCCAGCAAAAGACGCTGGGCAAGTCATTGGTTATAGCCATCCCACTACGCAACCAGCCGAAGAACTTTTGGCCGGGCACCCGAAAGACGGTTGCCAAGTGGTTGGTTATAGCCATCCGGCTAGGCTATCAAAAGGCTTTGCATAGCCATTCGGCTAAGTCACCAAAATACGGTGACATAAGCCGCTGGTTAACGATAGCCAAGTCGCTGGTTATCGCCGTATTCAAATTTGGATTAAAAAACATTAATCGTAGGAGCGGGCCATGCCCGCGACCAAGGTGTTCGCGGGCATGGCCCGCTCCTACGGGTGCCCGGCCAGAAGTTTTTCGGACAGCCAGAAAAATTATTGTCGTTATTAACGCACATCGGGAGAGTCACATCGTACGCTTGATCAGCTTGCGCAGCGCAGCCAGCGGACGGGTGTTGAGCACGTCGGATTTTTCCAGCCAGCCGCGCCGCGCCTGTCCGATGCCGTAGCGCAGGTTGGCGAAATCGAAGGTGCTGTGCGCGTCCGAATCGATGCTGACCAGCACGCCTTCTTCCCTGGCGCTCTGGCAGTGGCTGTCGAGCAGATCGAGACGTTCCGGGTTGGCGTTCAGTTCGAGGTAGCAGCCGCGTTGTTTGGCATGACGGATGATGCGCAGCATGTCCACATCGTAGGGCTCGCGCTTTTCGATCAGGCGGCCGCTGGGATGCGCGAGCAGCGTGAAGTGCGGGTGGTCCATCGCGCGCAGGATGCGCTCGGTCTGTTTCGCGCGCGACAGATTGAAGCGGCTGTGCACCGCACCGACCACCAGATCGAGCCGCGCCAGCACTCCATCCGGCAGGTCGAGGCTGCCGTCTTCGAGGATGTCCACCTCAATGCCCTTGAGCAGCGTGATGCCGTCCAGTTGTGTGTTGAGGCGGTCGATCTCGTCGCACTGCCGCGCCAGTTGCAGCGGGTCGAGGCCGTGCGCGATGGTGAGGTGGCGCGAGTGATCGGTGATGGCCAGGTACTCCAGCCCCAGCGCCTTGGCTGCCAGCGCCATGTCGCGCAGGCTGCCGTGGCCGTCGCTGGACTTGGTGTGCGCATGCAGGTCGCCGCGCAAGTCAGTCAGTTCCACCAGTTGCGGCAGGCGTCCGGCGCGAGCCGCCTCGATCTCGCCGCGGTCTTCGCGCAGCTCCGGCGGAATGTAGGGCAGGCCGACCGCGCGATACACCGATTCCTCGCTGTCCCCAGCGATGCGTTGCGCGCCGCGGAACACGCCGTATTCATTGACCTTCAGGCCGAGTTGCTGGGCGATACGGCGGACCGCGATGTTGTGCGACTTGGAGCCGGTGAAGTAATGCAGCGCCGCGCCATAACTTTGTTGCGCCACGACGCGCAGGTCGACCTGCATGCCGCATTTGAGCAGGATGCTGGCGCGCGTTTCACCCGCGGAGAATACTTCGGCCACTTCGTCATAGGCAGTGAAGCGCTGCATCACCTTGCTGTCCGGCGTGGCGGTGACCAGAATATCCAGATCGCCGACGGTCTCGCGCATGCGCCGGAAGCTGCCGGCCACAATCACCTGTTGCACGCCGGGTATCGCTTGCAGAAAGGCGCGCAGCGCTTCGGCATATTGCGCCGCGGTGGCAAGCTTGAAGCGGCGGCTCTGGCTGGCATGGGCTTGCACGGCCTGCAGGATGTTCTGTTCGGTTTTTTCGCCGAATCCGTGCAGCGAGCGGATGCGGCCGTCCTGTGCGGCGCGATGCAGTTGTTCTACGGTCTGCACGTCGAGATCGTGGTACAGCGCCTTCACGCGCTTCGGCCCCAGTCCGGGAATCTTCAGCAGCTCGGTGATCGCCGGAGGCAGTTCGCGGCGCAAGCGTTCCAGCAGACTGCAATGACCGGTGGTGACGATCTCGTCGATCTTGCCGGCGAGATCGGCTCCGATGCCGGGTAACCTGGTCAGGTCGTCGCCGCGCTCCACCAGCACGCGCGCCTCCTGCGGCAGGTCGCCAAGGATGCGCGCGGCATTGCGATAGGCGCGGATGCGGAAAGTATTCGCCCCCTCGATCTCCAGCAGGTCGGCGATCTCTTCGAATATAACGGTGATGTCGGCGTTATGGACGGGCATATGAGCATTGTATTCCTCTGGTCAGCCGATAGACAGGTCGCGTCAGTATTTCGTTAGGCTGCTATAGTGAACGCTCCACGCTACTCCAGAGTGAGAAATGGCAGTCGAAACAGAACTCAAATTGCGCATCGCCCCCGAGCAGCTTGCCAGGTTGAGGCGGCACGCGCTGCTCAAGGCGCATTCGGTGACACGTCCGGTCACGCGCCGTCTTTACAATATCTATTACGACACACCGAAACTTGATTTGCATAAATCCGAAATGGCGCTGCGTCTGCGCCACGCCGGGCGGCAATGGCTGCAAACCTTGAAGGGCGGGGGTTCGGTCCATGCGGGGCTGCATCAGCGCAACGAATGGGAAGTGCCGGTGCATGGCCCGGCATTGGATTTCTCGGCTACACAAGCAGTGGAATGGGACGAGCACCTGCGGCCGTCGTTGCGCAAGAAATTGCAGCCGGTCTTCGTCACGGACTTTTCCCGCAACAGCCGGATGCTTCTGTGGCAGGGCGCGCAGATCGAATTGTGCATGGATCAGGGCGTGATCAGCACCGAGCAGCGCAGCACGCCGGTCTGTGAACTGGAGCTTGAATTGAAATCCGGCGAACCGCAACAGCTGTACGAGCTGGCGCTGGAGATACTGGAGATCGTGCCGTTCGAACTGGAGACGGTCAGCAAGGCGGAGCAGGGATATCGCCTGTTGTCCGGATATTCCGGGCATCCGGTCAAGGGTATTGCGCCGGCTGTTGCCAGGACGGACACGCTGGCAGATGTGCTGAAAACGCTGGTCTGGTCTTGCATGCAGCATTTTCAAGACAACCTGTCCGGTGCGATGGCTAGCGACGATGCCGAATATCTGCATCAGATGCGCGTCGCATTGCGCCGCTTGCGCGTGGTGCTGCGCATGGCTGAAAAAGTCCGTGCCGATGTGCAATTGGCAGGATTGTACAAAGATGTTTCAGATTTGTGCGTCGAGTTGGGACATGTTCGCGAATGGGATGTGTTCATCGCCCAGACGTTGCAGCCGATGTGTGAGCGCATGGCCGGGCATGCCGGTTTGCAGGCTTTGCTGGCGGTCAGCGAACGGCAGCGTGCAGCCTGTTATGCGGCACTGCGCGGTGCGGCACAAGCGCATGAACGGCAGCGCTTGCTGTTGCGTTTCGCGATCTGGATGAACAGTGATTATTGGCAGCAGCAGACAGAGACCGCACAGCAGGCAAAAGATTTCGC
>JADGRM010000043.1 GCA_017880945.1 Gallionella sp.
TGTTTCGCTGGGCCGCATGGCCTTTGATGTCTTCTCGAAGTCAGGATGATAATACCCTCCCATATCCACTGGTTTTCCCTGGGCTGCAATCAATTCGGCATTGATCTTTGCCTCGTTGTCAGCCAGCGTCTTCGCTAAGGTTGTGAAACGTGCCTGAATATCCTTATCCCTGGTCTGTGCGGCCAATGCCTGTGCCCAATAAAGGGCAAGGTAGAAATGGCTACCCCGGTTATCAATCTCACCCACCTTGCGGGCGGGGGACTTGTTGTTTTCCAGAATTCTGCTGTTGGCTTGATCAAGCGTCTCGGCCAGCACCTGAGCTCGGGCGTTGTTGAATTTCTGGCCAAGATGTTCCAGTGATGCCCCCAGAGCCAGAAACTCACCGAGAGAATCCCAGCGCAAATATCCTTCTTGCTGGAACTGCTGGACATGCTTTGGAGCCGAGCCGCCCGCACCGGTTTCGAACAGACCTCCGCCATTCATCAGCGGTACGATGGACAGCATTTTTGCGCTGGTGCCGAGTTCAAGAATCGGGAACAGGTCGGTGAGATAGTCGCGCAGGATGTTGCCGGTGACAGAGATGGTATCCTTGCCTGCGCGGATGCGTTCAATCGAGAGCTGCATAGCGTCTTCGGGCGTCATGATACGAATGTCCATACCTTGTGTATCGTGATCCTTGAGGTAGCGCTCCACTTTCTGAATGATCTGTGCGTCGTGCGCCCGGTTCTTGTCCAGCCAGAAAACAGCGGGGGCGCCGGTGGCGCGCACGCGCACAACGGCCAGCTTAACCCAGTCCTGAATAGACGCATCTTTTGCCTGACACATGCGGAAGATGTCGCCCTGTTCAACTTTCTGCTCCAGCAGCGTTTTGCCAGAAGCATCCACGACACGGACAGTGCCGTTACCGTTCATTTGAAAGGTCTTGTCATGGGAGCCGTATTCCTCGGCCTGCTGTGCCATCAGGCCGACATTTGGAACGCTGCCCATGGTCTTTGGATCGAATGCACCATGTTTTTTGCAGTCTTCTATGACAACCTGATAAATGCGAGCGTAGCAGCGGTCAGGGATCATCGCTTTGGTATCGTGCAACTTGCTGTCAACTCCCCACATTTTCCCCGAATCGCGAATCATGGCGGGCATGGAAGCATCGACGATGACATCGCTCGGCACATGCAGATTCGTGATGCCCTTGTCTGAATTCACCATCGCCAGTTCCGGCCTGGTTTTATAAGTGGCCTGGATGTCAGCTTCGATTTCGGCACGTTTCGCTTCGGGCAGCTTCGCGATCTTAGCCAAGAGATCCCCCAAGCCGTTGTTGACGTTGACAGCCAATTCCTTGATCACCGCCGCGTGCTTCTCGAAAACATCCTTGAAATATACGGTAACGGCATGGCCGAACATGATCGGATCGGAAATCTTCATCATGGTGGCCTTGAGGTGCAATGACAACAGCACGCCCTGTTTTTTGGCGTCTTCCATCTGTTCTTCGTAGAACGCGCGCAAGGCGCGGCGGCTCATGACACTAGCGTCAATGACTTCACCTTTCTGTAACGGGATTTTTTCTTTCAGCACTGTCGTTTTGCCATCACTACCTGCAAACTCGATGCGCACATTTCCGGCCTCTGAAACGGTCACGGACTTTTCGCTGCCATAGAAATCTGCAGCGTTCATATGTGCCACATGGGTCTTAGAGTCGGCGCTCCATGCCCCCATCTTGTGCGGATGTTTTTGTGCGAATTTCTTGACTGAAAGCGCAGCTCGGCGGTCTGAGTTGCCTTCCCGCAGTACTGGGTTGACGGCACTGCCGAGAATTTTGCTGTAGCGGGCCTTAATCGCTTCCTGGGCATCGTTTTGAGGATCTTCAGGATAATCCGGGATGTTGAAACCCTGCGACTGCAATTCTTTGATTGCCGTTTTCAGTTGCGGGGGCGTTGCGCTGATATTCGGCAGTTTTATGATATTGGCCTCGGGTTTGAGAGTCAGCTCACCCAATTCGGTCAGATCATCAGCGATTTTCTGAATCGCGGTCAGGTTTTCGGGAAAATTCGCGAGGATACGACCCGCCAGGGAAATATCCCTTGTTTCGACGGCAACGCCGGCTGCCTTGGTGAAGGCTTGAACGATGGGAAGCAAAGAATAAGTGGCCAGTGCCGGTGCTTCATCAACCATCGTGTAAATAATTTTATGACTTGTCATGTTTTTTCTCTTTAGTTCGTTCTCATTAATAAACCACCTGATTTTCTAGAAATGCCGGTCGGGGTTTTTACGCCGCTTAGAATTCGGGTGATTTTTCGTTATAAAAAGATGAATTTTGCCACTGGGCATAAAACTTAAGGTGGGGGAGCTTAGCGCGCTACAACTGGCAAATCCCATGCATCACCTTTGACTCGCTATTCGGTAGTGGCTCTGGGAGACAACCGGATATGCACGCATGGTTTAGCTCTCAGAGGTAGCAGAAGCAGTAAAATATCGTTTCAAAAATAAACAGGAATTCCGATGGGAAGCATTCTGCTATTCAACAAGCCGTTTGGCGTGATCTGCCAATTCAGTCGCGGTGGTCTGCATCCGACATTGGCGGATTATATCCCTCTTCCAGGTTTTTATCCCGCCGGGCGGCTGGACACAGATAGCGAGGGTCTGCTGGTGCTGACCGATGACGGACAGTTGCAACACCGCATCACCGATCCCAGGCATAAGCTGCCCAAGACGTATTGGGTGCAAGTGGAAGGTGTAGCGGATGAGGCCGCTCTGGAACAATTGCGGCGTGGTATGAAGCTATCTGATTTCACCACCCAGCCAGCCGAGGCGCGTGTGATAGATGAACCTTCCGGCCTGTGGCCGCGCAACCCGCCGATCAGGTCGCGCAAAATCATTCCGACCAGTTGGCTGGAGCTGACTATCCGTGAAGGCAAGAACCGCCAAGTGCGGCGCATGACCGCGGCTTTGGGATTCCCCACGTTGCGCCTGATACGCTATCGCATCGGCGAGTGGACTCTGAGCGGGCTGGAGCCGGGGAAGTGGCGAATGGAATCGTCATAATCAATCGGGTTGACAAACGATGCTGGGAATTTTAACGTATATCAGGATTATTGAATTTGTGAGGCCACCATGTTTTTCTCCCGCTGTTTTTTGATGCTTGCTGCGCTTTTGCTCGTGGGTCTGTCCGATCCCGGCTTTGCCGCACAACGATCTCACGGGATGATAACTAAAGCGGAGAGATCCCTGAGAGGCACATGGTACAGCACGGAAGGGACCATCACGTTCAAGGACAACGGAACCATCAACTTCAAGGGTAAAAGATACTACTATGCGGTTTCCAATGGTGGGCTGATACAGCTTAGCGGAAAACACAGCTCGAATGCGATTCCTTATCAGCTTGCCGGCGGCAGACTTACCTTGACGGTAGGCGGCAAGTCGACGGTATATTCACGCAAGCAACGAGTAGCAAAATAACCGCATTGCGTCCCGGATTCTGGGCAGATTTCCAGCCCGTAGATGTCACTCTGCTAAATTTTTCGACACTTGGCCAGATTTAGCGGCCTCGGCGCACACCAGGCTTGGGCGAAAACAAGGCGGGTTGCGGCATGGCTTGATGACGTGCCGCCTCGGACAAGTGTTGTTGCTCGGCGGTCTTTTGTGGCGGGCGCGCCTTGGCTGGGTGCTGGCTATTTCTTGGTTGCTGTTCGGTGCGCGGTTGCTGTTCGCGCTGTTGCGGGTTGCGTGGCTTTTGCTTTTGACCCTGACCCTCACGCGCAGGCTGGTTGCGATTGCCTGCGGCTCGTGGCGGATTATTGCGTCTTTGTCCGTGCGCCTGGCGCGGAGGACGCGGAGCCTCCTCGGCGATATGGGTTGGCGGCACAAAGCCGTCTATCGCAACTACTGGAATCTCGCGTTTGATCAATCGTTCGATGTCTCTGAGAAACTGTAATTCTTCCTTGTCCACCAGTGAGATCGCAGCACCGCTGCTGCCCGCACGCCCGGTACGACCGATGCGGTGCACGTAATCTTCCGGCACATTCGGCAATTCAAAATTCACCACATGCGGCAGTTGATCGATATCCAGACCGCGCGCGGCGATGTCGGTGGCAACCAGCACCGGCAAAGAGCCATCCTTGAATTGCGCCAAGGCTTTGGTACGCGCCGGCTGGCTCTTGTTGCCGTGTATCGCGGCGGCGGGAATGCCGTCCGCGATCAGTTTTTCGGTCAGCCGGTTCGCACCGTGTTTGGTGCGGGTGAAAACCAGCACCTGCTTCCAGTCGTTGTGCTTGATCAGGTGTGAAAGCAGGTGGCTCTTCAGCTTTTGCGGAACCAGATGGACACTTTGTGTTATCAGTTCCACAGTCGAGTTGCGGCGCGCCACTTCGACATAACCGGGATTGTGCAGCAGTCCGTCGGAAAGAGTCTTGATCTCGTCGGAGAAGGTCGCCGAGAACAGCAGGTTCTGGCGCTGTTTGGGCAGCAGCGCAAGGATCTTTTTGATGTCGCGGATGAAGCCCATGTCCAGCATGCGGTCAGCTTCATCCAGAACCAGGATTTCGACGCCGGACAGATCCAGCGTTTTTTGCCCGACGTGGTCGAGGAGCCGCCCGGGCGTGGCCACGAGGATATCCAACTGCCCGCGCAATGCTTTCATCTGCGGATTGATGTTCACGCCGCCAAACATCACCATCGATTTCAGCGGCAGATATTTTCCATAGGTCTGCACCGATTGCTCCACTTGTGCGGCGAGTTCGCGCGTCGGGACGAGAATCAGACAGCGCGGCCGGCCGGGGCGAGGATTCGCAGCGGGTTTCGCGGAGAGCAGGTGCAGGATCGGCAGCGTGAAGCCTGCGGTTTTGCCGGTGCCGGTTTGCGCTCCGGCCAGCAGATCGCCGCCGGCCAATACCAGCGGGATCGCCTGTGCCTGAACTGGCGTGGGTGTTGTGTAACCCGCATCGGCAATCGCGCGCATCAGGGGTTGTGCCAGATTCAAGCTGGCGAAAGTGATTTCAATATTTGACAAAGCGGGGCTCCTGCGACGGCCTGCAGCTCACAAGAGCTGCACCAATCAAGGCAGACGAATAAGTGATCGAAGAGATCGGAAGTGACACATAGACCGCTACGTTGATTGGTTTGACGCAGGGTGGCGCGCATTATACTTTCTTTGCGCCCAAGGGTGTGGTTTGCGGAAGGAACGTGTGACGGACCGGCTTGTCGGGGCGGAAATTGTTGCGAAGTGCTGGAAAATCGGCCTGTCGTTGAATTGCCAAAGTACGGCACGGCAGGCCGCTAAAATTATTTCACGTCTTTTGCGCACCTGAACCCCACGTCGATCAACACGCTGTATGGCCGTAAATGGCTACGCTTGGCGGTACGGAACACCACGCTGAGTGAATTGTAGTGGCCGGAACTCGTCATTCCGCCGCGTACCACACGCTGGAGCTTGCCATTTTGTTGTTGGACGCCGGTGCGCCGGGATAGGCATCATACCAATCCGCAACCCACTCCGTTACATTGGCCGCCATATCGTAAACGCCATAGCCAGACTTGTCGCCTGGAAAGGATCCCACTGCTGAATAGGGTACATCGGGATTTTCAGACATGGTGTTTTTTGGGGATCCCATTCATTGCCCCACGGATATTCTAATCCTTGAGGACCGCGCGCAGCTTTTCCCCATTCCGCTTCGGTCGGCAAGCGCTTGCCGGCCCATTGGCACATGGGCACCGTACCATGAGACATAAACCACAGGATGGTCTACCTTGCCTTCCGGATAAGTGCGGTTGCGGAAATGGGAGGGTGACTTGCGATTGGTGGTATCGATGAATTGTTTGTATTGCAGAGTATTGCAGATTGGTGACCTCGTACTTGCCTATCCAGTACGCCTTGGTCTCGGCAGTTTACTGCGGGCCTTCGTTTGCCAAGCAGTGGCTTCGGGCGGTGGAGCGATCTTTAATTTGCCGGCATACGGATCGACAAATTTTCTATCATCAACACGAACCACCGGGTCGCCATCCTCTGACGAGTGGCATTCCTTGCAGTCGTCGGTCATGCTGGAATTTGAAAGCATCAACCTGGCTTTTCGCTTGGCACGAATCGCACGATTGCGTCGCCTGGATAACGTGCTGGTAACGGGAAACGTCCGCTTCGCTCCTTGCTGCCGCGCCTGTGCTGAGTCCGAAAATGGAAATAAATATAATGAGATGGTTTGGTTTTGACGATGACATCTAGATGCGACCATGGACAGATTCAGGCAATTTATTGTTTTCCCATGATAAAGGCGGCGATTCAAGCGTCTGTATGCAGCCAATTCATATTTCACTGACTATTTGTGCCGATTACATTTAGTTGCGTGAACCATAAGCGCTGTTTACAATCAAAAATGAAGGCGAAACCTTATATTAACCAAGTTTTTCCTTCAAGTATTTTGAGTGTCCCTAACCAAATCGGAGAAAACATGAAACATATTATCGTAGGTATCGCAGTGGCAGGACTGATGGTTGCCGGTAGTGCAATGGCAACCGATATGCCGGATCTGGCTAAAAAGAACGGT
Organism: Gallionella sp.; assembly: GCA_017880945.1. Classification (GTDB taxonomy): domain Bacteria; phylum Pseudomonadota; class Gammaproteobacteria; order Burkholderiales; family Gallionellaceae; genus Gallionella. The sequence continues at coordinate 6,531 of JADGRM010000043.1, forward strand.
TGCACCGCTTGTCACACAATTGACAAGAAAGTGGTCGGACCTGCATGGATGGACGTTTCTAAAAAATACAAAGGTGATGCTGGCGCTGAAGCCAAGCTGATCACCAAAGTATCTAAAGGTGGCGGTGGCGTATGGGGTACCACACCCATGCCGGGCATGGATCCATCCGGCAAGAAACAGGATGTCGTCAAGGAATTAGTCAAGTTTATTTTGGCTCTAAACAAATAGGCTAGGAGTTCTTAGGAAAAGCCGACGCGAGTCGGCTTTATTTTTTGGTGCGCTACCCCAGAAAACTATCGACCCGGGCTGCGTTGATGCGTTGCGCTCAGGTATAATGCGCGCCTTTGTAAATTACCCGATAGGAAGATACGATGCCTATTTATGCTTACCGTTGCAGCAGCTGCGGCTGCCAAAAAGATGTGATGCAGAAAATGAGCGATGCGCCGCTCAGCAATTGCCCTGAATGCGGCAAAGAGACTTTTTCCAAACAATTGACTGCTGCCGGGTTTCAGTTGAAGGGCAACGGCTATTACGTTACCGATTTCAAGGGCGGCGCCAAGAAGTCCGATGCCAAGCCTGACGCGGTTGCTGTGCCTGCCGCAAGCACTCCGTCCTCTCCTGTGACCAGTGGCACTGCTTAAGGCATGAAAAAATATTTCATTACCGGCCTGCTGGTTTGGGTTCCGTTCGGCATCACCTTGTGGGTGTTGAATCTGACCATAGGCACGATGGACAAGACTTTGCTGCTGTTACCGGCAGCCTGGCATCCTGACAGGTTGCTGGGTATTCATATTCCAGGCTGGGGCATCATCCTGACGCTGCTCATCGTTGGACTGACCGGCGTGCTGGTGCGCAATGTACTGGGTCAGCAGTTGTTGCATCTCTGGGAAGCCGTGTTGCATCACATTCCCTTCGTGAACAGTATCTACAAGGGCGTGAAGCAGTTCAGCGACACCTTGTTGTCCGGCGAAGGCAATTCCTTTCGCAAAGTGCTGCTGGTGCGCTATCCCCATCCGCAGGCATGGTCGCTGGCGTTTCAGACCAGTGTGCCGGGCGAGGTGATTGACCAGTTTGAGGATGAATACGTTGCGGTGTTCATTCCCACCACGCCGAGTCCGGTGAACGGTTTTTATTTCTTCGTGCGCAAAGCAGACACCATCGAGTTGGATATGACGGTGGACGTGGCGTTGCGCTCCATCGTTTCGATGGGTGTGGCGGCGGATTCCGAAGCCGGGAAGCATCGCGTCCACACACCCAATCCACAATCAAACTAATTTTGTATTTTCTTCGAAACTGAACCATGCGAACTCATTATTGCGGACTGCTCAACACCGACCAACTCGATCAAACCGTCAGCCTGTGCGGCTGGGCGCATCGCCGCCGCGATCATGGCGGGGTGATCTTCATCGACCTGCGCGACCGCGAGGGTATGGCGCAAATCGTCTGCGATCCGGATCGCGCCGAGATGTTCAAGATCGCCGAATCGGTGCGCAACGAGTTCGTGCTGCGCATCACCGGCAAGGTGCGTCACCGTCCGGCAGGCGCGACCAATGCCAACATTACCAGCGGCGAAATCGAAATCCTGTGCGACGAGATCGAGGTGCTGAACACCGCGCTGACCCCGCCGTTCCAGCTGGATGACGAGAACCTGTCCGAGACGGTGCGTCTGACCCATCGCGTGATCGACCTGCGCCGCCCGCAGATGCAGAAGAACATGATGCTGCGCTACAAGGTGGCGATGGCGTTCCGCCGTTTCCTCGACAGCCGCGGCTTCATCGACATCGAAACGCCGATGCTGACCAAGTCCACACCGGAAGGCGCGCGCGATTATCTGGTGCCGTCGCGCGTGCATCCGGGCGAATTCTTCGCGCTGCCGCAATCGCCGCAGTTGTTCAAGCAGTTGCTGATGGTCGCGGGTTTCGATCGCTATTACCAGATCACCAAGTGTTTCCGCGACGAGGACTTGCGCGCCGACCGCCAGCCGGAATTCACCCAGGTGGATATCGAGACTTCGTTCCTGAATGAGACGCAGATCACCGCGCTGATGGAAGAGATGATACGCACCGTGTTCAAGGAAACGCTGGATGTGGAATTGCCGAATCCGTTCCCGCGCATGACTCATGTGGAGGCGATGGCGCGCTACGGTTCGGACAAGCCCGATCTGCGCGTCACGCTGGAGCTGACCGAAGTCACAGATGCGGTCAAGGATGTCGCGTTCAAGGTGTTCGCCGGTGTGGCCAATTCTGAAAATGGCCGCGTCGCGGCGTTGCGCGTGCCGGGCGGCGGCGCGTTCTCGCGCGGCGAGATCGACGAGTACACCAAGTTCGTCGGCATCTACGGCGCGAAGGGCCTGGCTTACATCAAAGTCAACGACATCACGCAACTCAACGAAACCGGCTTGCAGTCACCTATCGTGAAGAACCTGCACGAGGCTGCATTGAAGACCATCATCGAACGCACTGGTGCCGCGAACGGCGACATCATCTTCTTCGGTGCGGACAAGGAAAAGATCGTCAACGATGCGCTCGGCGCGTTGCGCAGCAAGATCGGCCACGACAAGGGTTACACCAACGGCAAGGCATGGGAACCGCTGTGGGTGGTGGATTTCCCGATGTTCGAATACGACGAGGAGGCCAAGCGCTGGAACGCCTGTCATCACCCGTTCACCGCACCAAAGGACGCGCACCTTGCGCTGCTGGAAAGCGATCCGGGCAAGTGTCTGGCCAAGGCATACGACCTCGCCCTGAACGGTTCGGAGATCGGCGGCGGCTCGGTGCGTATCCATCAGGAGGCGGTGCAATCTCAGGTTTTCCGCGCCCTCAACATCGGCGCGGAAGAAGCGCAGCTCAAGTTCGGCTTCCTGCTCGACGCGTTGCAATACGGCGCGCCGCCGCACGGCGGACTGGCGTTCGGCCTGGACCGTATCGTGGCGATGATGACCGGCTCGGAATCCATCCGCGACGTGATCGCCTTCCCGAAAACACAGCGCGCTCAATGTCTGTTGACCCAGGCCCCGAGTGCGGTGGATGAACGGCAGTTGCGCGACCTGCACATCCGTCTGCGGCAGCAAGTGACAACCACGGCTGAAGTGACCAAGGAATAAGCGTGTCGCGTATGTTGCGTTTGATGTGGATGGTGTTGGCGGCGATGCTGTGGTTGCCTGCAGGTGCACAAGCACATGCGCACCACGCAGCGCAAAGTACGCATGCCGATCTGGCGATAATCAGCGTTGCCCAATTGCCGCCGGAGGGGCGCGACACGTTACGCGCCATCAAGCAGGGCGGACCGTTCGCCTACCCGCGCGATGGTGTGGTGTTCGGCAATTTCGAGCAAGTGTTGCCGAAACGAACTCGTGGTTACTATCACGAGTACACCGTGAAAACACCAGGTTCGCGTAACCGCGGTGCGCGCCGCATCATCAGCGGCGCAACCGGCGAATATTTTTACACCGCCGATCATTACAATACTTTCAAACGAATTCAGGAGTAGCCATGGACGCATGGACACAACAACTGGGCGACACATTGGCAAAACAACTGGTCAACCGGGAAGCAGCGGGCAGCTATACGCTGGGATGCAGTGTGGAAACCTTGCGCAGCGCGGCTGAAGCAGCCGGCTTTGCGCTGTTCGATACCGATCTCAAGGGCGTCAAAGGCAAGCAGAATTTGCTCAATGCCCTGGCTGTTGCGGCCAAATTTCCGCCCGAGTTCGGCGCGAATTGGGATGCCCTGGCCGACGCACTGTGCGACCTGTCGTGGCATGAGGCAAACGGATATGTGCTGCTGTTGCGCAATGCCAGCGACACGCTCGGACTTTCCGCCAACGACAGGGAAATCGCCCAGGACATCTTTGCGGACACGGTGGTTTATTGGCGTCAGCGCAACAAGGCATTCTGGATATTCTTTGCCTAGGGCATGACGCACAACAAACAGCCGGTCTCGGTGCTGGTGGTGATCTACACTGCTGAAGGGGAGGTACTGTTGCTGGAGCGCGCCGATCATCCCGGATATTGGCAGTCTGTCACCGGCAGTCGCGACGGCGAAGAAACGCTGGCTGAGACGGCGATACGCGAGGTGCGCGAAGAGACCGGGCTGGATGTCCGGCAATACGCGCTGACCGACTGGCAGTCGCAAAACGTCTATGAGATCTATCCGCATTGGCGATACCGCTATCCTCCCGGCATCACACACAACACCGAGCATGTGTTCAGTTTGCAACTTCCACATCCGGTTGATATCCAACTCGCGCCGCGTGAGCATTTGAACTATCAGTGGCTGGCGTGGCAAGATGCGGCTGAGAAAGTCTTTTCACCGAGCAATCGTGCCGCGATCCTGGAATTGCCGCAGCGTGTACAGAGGAAATCTGAATGAATGAAAACGCCATCCCCTTTGCTTATGAACATCCCGGCTCTCCAGCAGCTGTGGCGTGGGCGAAGGTTCCGCGTGAACCAAGCGCAGCAGAGAAACCCGAGCTGATCGCGCGCATCAAGCGCCTGCTGCGCGAGCAGGATGCGGTGCTGGTGGCGCACTATTATGTGCATCCCGACTTGCAGGATCTGGCAGAAGCGACCGGCGGCATCGTCTCAGATTCGCTGGACATGGCCAACTTCGGCCACCAGCATCCGGCCAAGACCATCGTGGTCGCGGGCGTGCGCTTCATGGGCGAGACAGCGAAGATTCTGAATCCGGAAAAACGCGTGCTGATGCCCGACCTCAAAGCGGAATGCTCGCTCGACCTGGGTTGTCCGGTGGACGAGTTTGCCGCGTTCTGCGACGCGCACCCGGACCGCACCGTGGTGGTGTATGCCAATACCAGCGCGGCGGTGAAGGCGCGTGCCGACTGGATGGTGACCAGCTCGATCGCACTACCCGTGGTCAAATATCTCAAGGAGCAGGGCAAGAAGGTGCTATGGGCACCGGACCGCCATCTGGGCAGCTACGTGCAGGAACAGACCGGCGCAGACATGCTGCTGTGGCAGGGCTCGTGCATCGTGCACGACGAATACAAAGCCAAAGAACTCATCGAACTGAAAGCGCAGCACCCGCACGCCAAAGTGCTGGTGCATCCCGAAGCGCCGCGCGCGAT
>JADGRM010000044.1 GCA_017880945.1 Gallionella sp.
TTCGATTGAAGCTTCCCGTTCAAAAATGGAGCTGCTGGATACCTTCAAACAATACCAGTATCCGGGTGACATTGGTCCCGGTATTTATGATATTCACTCACCAAACGTTCCTTCACAGGCTGAAATAGCAGCACTAATTGCGAAAGCTGCCCAAGTTGTGCTGATCGAACGGCTCTGGATCAATCCCGATTGCGGGTTAAAAACAAGGCGGTGGGATGAAGTAATCCCCTCTCTCGAGAATATAGTAAATGCTGTTCGCTCCTACAGGGAGAGCCTGAAAGAGTCGAGATCATAATATGCATGAATACGTGTATTACAGGCCTGTTCTCAGCAATAGGTAAATTTCTTTTTGTTTATTGATGAGTCAAAGCTGTTCCTTGCGGTGTGAGCACTGCCAGTTGGCTCACCTGCTTGAAGTGAAATTTAGATTTTGATATAATCGGTTTTAAACGGTATCTGCAAAGGCCTACCTCCTGATCATCTTGCCAGATCTTTCTGTATGGTGAGCAGTTTTACCGACTATGTCAACTCGTTTATGCATACTCATTTATGTAAACTGCTCATAAATTTATTTCTCATAAACTCTACTAAAGTTAAGGACATTCGTCTGCTCAGGTGGTACTCTACAAAGGAGAATCTGAGTTTTTATATTTTCGAGAACCCAGATGAGCTCTGTGCTCGGAGCTTAGGGAATGCAAACGAGATTCCCATTGATAAAGATCTCACTGGGATGGTTCTGACTTAAATCAACAGGATGGATAAATCTTCAAGTCTGGATGATAGGTTATAGAGGTGAAAGATGGAAATTCCCTTAAACGCTCAAGTTGATTGCACGGATGGAGTCTATGGGCGTTCCGTTTATGTACTGATAAACCCGGTTATCAACCAGGTGACCCATTTGGTAGTGAAAGAGGATTCATCCCCCAATACAGAGTACATTGTACCGGTTGATGTTGTGTCCGAAACTATAGCCGATACGATTCGACTCCGTTGCAGCAAGGCAGAGCTGGAAAAGATGGATCCGTTTATCAAAACGACCTTTATCGAAGAGAAGGTACCCGACAATTACTTATCTTATGGTAGCAGATATGGGTATGGAATGGGTGCATACTACTACTGGCCCTATTCTGGCTTTAAAAGGACTGTAAATGTCCCTGTGGAGCATCGGCAGATTCCACAGGGGGAGCTGGCTGTGCGCCGTGGTACACGCGTAGAGGCGACGGATGGCTATGTTGGCCATGTCGACGAATTCGTGGTCAACCCGGAGAACGGCCACATTACCCATTTGGTTATGCGAGAAGGACATCTGTGGGGAAAGAAAGATGTAATTATTCCCCTTTCGGCGATGGGTGATACTCGCAAAGATACCGTATTCCTGAAGCTTGATAAGCACCAGGTCGAATCTCTGCCGACCTTCCCGTTGCAAAGGCGCTGGTCCTGATAATTGGGGTTGGTTTGGCAACCTGCCTTGGGCTGATGAAAAAGTCAAACTAGGCAGGATTATCTATCGTGCGAGTTTGCTCGGGATCTTCCCATCGATGGATGAATGCAGCCAGGAAATGATGATTGACGAAGGAGTACAGCCATGAACGACTATCAACCCTGGGAGTTCACGTGTAAAACTTGCGGCGATCATAGTTTGACCGTCACACATATTTGGGCCATCCTTGCCGGGCCTGATAGTGAAAGCTGGCAGGAATGCGGGCCGCTCGAGTCTGATCATCTCTTGCGATTCAACGACAGGGAAAAGATAGAGAAAGAAGATGATGAAGAGGATGTAGTAGAGCGAGGGGACTTCGGTGAGTTTGCAGAAGATGACTCTGCTTCTAAGCCGGAAGAGTTCGAAATATTCGAACAGGAGAGCGACCCGGAAAGTGACGAGTTTTATGTGAATTGTGCAGGCTGCGATCGCGAGATCGAATTTGGCTGGTCACAACCCGATCGGGGTGGGCGCATATTTCCCGTGGAATGTTCAGACTTCATTCCAGGAGAATGCTGGCCGGAACCCAGATATTGGGATTCCTGGCAGCAGAAACATTGGCTCCGAACGGGAGATGGTCAGCCAGGACGTTGATCCCACTTTCCGTTGCATGACAGTGGATTGGGACGGTCAGATCCGCATGGACCCCTCCTCGCCTTATGCGATGCAGCGCTTGATCGGCTTGAAGGATCAATTCGAGCTCGCTTTCGCATGCGATACCGACCATGACCGGCACGGGATTGTCACCTGAAGTGCGGGATTGCTTCCACCCAATCATTATCTTTCGGTGGCCATCTACTACCTCTTCCAACACCGGCCGAAGTAGCGAAAGGCAACTGCGGTTGGCAAAACGGTAGTGAGCAGCCAGATGATTGATCGTGTCGCCGCGAAGCTTGAACGTAAGCTCTACGAGGTACCCGTCGGTTTCAAGTGGTTTGTGGATAGCCTGCTCGACGGCTCGCTTGGTTTCGGTGGTGAAGAGAGCGTCGGTGCGTCTTTCGTCCGCCTGGATGGCCGCGTTTGGACCACGGACAAGGACGGAATGATCCCAGCCTTGCTTGCAGCCGAGATCACTGCCCGCATGGGGCGCGACCCTGGCGAGATCTACCGCGAACTCAACCACAAGTTTGGTGAGCCAGTTTACGAGCGGGTTGAGGCACCCGCACCCCGCAACAAAAAGCGTTGCTGGAGAAGCTCTCACCGGAGCAGGTCAAAATAAAAGACCTGGCTGGCGAAAAAATCCAGGCTGTCCTCACCAACGCGCCGGGCAACGGCGCTCCCATCGGAGGGCTGAAGGTGGAAGCGGAAGCGAAAGGTTCGCAGCACGGCTGTCAGGAACTGAGAATATTTACAAGATTTATGCGGAAAGCTTCCGGGGAGCGGATCATTTGCACCGCATCCTGGAGGAAGCACAGGCAATCGTCAACGACGCTCTTGCGGTAGGGGCGTCGCCGGGAAATGGTTTGAGGAAAGAACATAATCAAACCGAAAAACGTACTTGACATCGCGCTATCGCCGCACGCCGTCGCTGCTGTTACAATTGATTTTATCCCGAAATCGGCAGCCCAGGTGAAACCATGAGCAACAGGAAACTAATCACCGACGCTGAGCTGGAAAAGCTTCAGCACGAATCATTCAACTACTTTCTGCATGAAACAAATCCAGTCAACGGGTTGGTTATCGACAAGACCGCAGTAGATTGGCCTGCCAGTATTGCCGCTACAGGCCTTGCGCTGGCGTCTTACCCAGTGGCTGTCGAGCGCGGATTTATGCCGCGTGCCGCGGCGGTAGAACGAACGCTGACCACGCTGCGTTTTTTCTGGGACAGCCCGCAAGGCCCTGAGCCCGACGCCACAGGCTACCGGGGCTTTTTTTATCATTTTCTCGACATGCAGACCGGCCGGCGCGCCTGGCAATGCGAACTATCAACGGTAGATAGCACTTTTCTGCTGGCGGGTGCGTTGACTGCGGGAATTTATTTTAACGCGGATACATCCGATGAGCTTGAAATCCGCACGCTCGCTGACGCTCTCTATCGCCGCGCGGATTGGCAATGGGCGCAAAACCGTGGCGCAACGGTTACGCACGGTTGGAAGCCCGAAGGCGGATTTCTCAAATACCGTTGGCAAGGCTACGATGAGGCGCTGCTGCTGTATATCCTGGGGTTGGGCTCGCCTGCTCATCCGTTGCCCGAGAGCAGCTACGCAGCGTGGGCTTCTACTTACCGGTGGGAACACATTTACGGATTTGAATATCTTTTCGCCGGGCCGTTATTTATCCACCAGCTCTCGCATATCTGGATTGATTTTCGCGGTATTCAGGACGTATTCATGCGTGAAAAAGGCATCGATTATTTCGAGAACAGCCGTCGCGCGACTTGTGTCCAGCAACAGTACGCGATGGACAACCCGCTCAAGTTCGCGGGCTATGGCCGCTGTTGCTGGGGAATTACCGCGAGCGACGGCCCCGGTCCCCACAAGATTAAAGTGAATGGCATCAAGCGCCAATTCTTCAATTACCTGGGACGAGGCGTGCCGTACGGGCCCGACGACGGAACTCTCGCGCCGTGGGCGGTAGTAGCTTCACTACCGTTCGCGCCAGAGATCGTGCTGCCCGCGATAGACTATTGTATTAACCAGGTTAAATTAACAGAGCTCAACCCCTACGGCTTCAAAGCCACATATAACCCGACCTACCCGGTGAAATCCAACAATCCCTCTGGCTGGGTATCACCGTGGCATTACGGGCTTAATCAAGGGCCGATTATTTTGATGATCGAAAACTATCGTACCGGCTTATTGTGGCGATTGATGCGAGACTGCCCTTACATCACAAGCGGCTTGCAAAGAGCGGGGTTCAGCGGAGGTTGGTTATGACCCCTGTATAACTTTTATGCGATAGAACTTTATGCCAACGGAGTGAACGGCAGGAGATTATAACGCGGCGGAGCGGCGGGCTTTGCTTAGATTTCGAAAAGGAGATGCACGATGACGAATAAAACAATGACTGATCAGCGATTGCAAGGCGTTGCAGCAAACGCAGGCCGTGTGATGGAACCCTGCACACTGGTGCTGTTTGGCGCGTCCGGCGATCTGACGCAGCGAATGGTGATGCCGGCCATCTTTCGCCTCGCACGACGCGGTGTACTCTCGCCGGAGTTCCACTTAATCGGTTATGCGCGAACTCGAATGACCGACGACGAGTTCCGGGCGCGGATGCGAAAGGCGGTGATGCGTGAACCCAGAGAGGGCGATGAGCAGGCGTGGACGGACTTCGCCGCTCGTCTGTCCTACCTCCCGGCTCAATACGACGGCGATGACCTGCAAGGCTATGCGGAACTGGCGCACAGGTTCGAGCAGCTTGATCGCGGAACAGGAGCGGGCGCACGGCGGCTCTTCTATCTCGCCACCCCGCCCGAGCTGTTTTCGCCGATCATGAAACACTTAAGTGACGCGAAACTCGCCGGTCAAGCTCACCATCCCGCCACCGGAGGCTGGGCGCGCTTCGTCATCGAAAAGCCCTTCGGGCACGACCTCGCATCGGCGCGAGCACTCAACGCCGACATTGCCCGCAGCTTCAATGAAAATGACATCTACCGCATCGATCATTTTCTTGGCAAAGAGATCGTGCAGAACCTCTTCGCCCTGCGTTTCGCCAACGTCATCTTTGAACCCTTATGGAATCGCAACTATATCGATCACGTTCAGATCACAGCTGCGGAAACGCTCGGTATGGAAGGGCGCGGGGGCTACTATGAAACCGCCGGTGCCATACGCGATATGGTGCAGAACCATCTTCTGCAACTCTGCGCGCTGGTCGCCATCGAGCCTCCCGCCGAATGGAACTCTCGCGCCGTGCGTGATGAAAAAGTGAAAGTGTTGCGCGCCATCCGAAGGATCCATCCCGGCAAGGTCAAACACGATGCCGTGCGCGGGCAGTACGCGGCGGGCAGCATCAACGGCAAGCGTGTACCTGGGTATCGTAAAGAGGAGAAGGTGGCGACAGATTCTCAAACGGAAACCTACACCGCGCTCAAACTCCATATCGATAACGTGCGCTGGGCGGGTGTGCCTTTCTACCTGCGCTCGGGCAAACGTCTGGCGAAGCACGAAACCGAGATCGTCGTCGAATTCAAGCCCGCGCCGCACACGCCGTGGATGCCGGGCGGCACGGTCGGTAAGGGGGTGCGCCCCAACCTGCTCGTCGTCAAAGTCTCACCTGAAGAAGGCATCTTTATTCGCGTTGAAGCGAAGCAGCCAGGACAGGGAATGCAGCTTCAGTCAATCAATCTCGATTACTGCCTTAGCGATGAACGCGGCGCAACGGAGTCACCATCGGCGTATGAACATCTCCTGCTTGATAGTATGCGCGGCGACCCGACCTTCTTTGCACGTGCGGATGAAGTGGAATCGGCCTGGGAGATAGTCGAACCGGTCATCAAAAAATGGGGATCGGAAAAGTCACCGGACTTTCCCAACTATACCGCCGGTTCCGCCGGTCCCGCGTCTGCCGATGAATTGCTTGCCCGTGACGGACGGCGCTGGTATGACTCAACCGATCAGGCAGATTAGCCAGGAGTAAGCGCAGCAGGTTGGGCGAGCAGGCGCAAGACTTGGCCCGGCCACGAAGATTGTCGCCACCGTTGGAGGCCCTCAATGCTTATCAGAAGTATGGTAGGCCTACCTCTCTTGCTTGTACCATCACTTTTTATTGGAGAAACTAAAAATGAACGAACAGAAAGGTACGATTTTAATTACAGGCGCCAGCGGCAGGATTGGCTACCCGCTGGCCAAGCGTTTGGCAGAATCATTTACTGTGGTCGGCTTTGACCGGCGCGCGCCGTCTCATCCTCCGCCCAGCGCCGAATGCCTGTATGTGGACGTAACTTCCGACGAAAGTCTACGCCGCGGGCTGCAAGCCATCCGCGAATTGCACGGAAATCGCATCGTTTCAGTGATTCATCTAGCGGCCTATTACGATTTTTCCGGCGCGCCGAGTCCGCTCTATGATGAGATCACAGTGCGCGGCACCGAGCGCTTGCTGCGAATGCTGCAAGATTTTGAGGTCGAGCAGTTTATTTTTTCCAGCACCGACCTGGTATTCGCACCCTCCGCGCCTGGACAGCGCATCAACGAAGATTCGCCGCTCGTGCCCAAGTGGCCCTATCCGGAGTCGAAGGTCAAGACCGAGCAGGTAATCCACGCCGAACGCGGCAAAATTCCCGCCGTCATCTTGCGCATCGCCCGCGTCTACAATGACCTGTGTGATTCTATTCCGCTGGCACAACAGATACAGCGCATCAATGAGCACGATATCACTGCGTATCTCTTTCCTGGCGAGGTTTCTGCCGGTCGCCAGGCGTTCGTGCACAACGACGATGTGCTGGACTCGATCATGCTTGCGGTCGCGCGCCGCAAGGAATTGCCGCCCGAAGTGACGCTGCTGATCGGCGAACCCGAGTCACCTAGTTATGGTGAGTTGCAGCAAGCTTTTGGACGGTTGATCCACGGTGTAGCATGGAAAACGTACGCTCTCCCCAAGATAGCGGCCAAAGTGGGTGCGTGGGCACAAGAGAAACTGCCCCCGAACCGCTCGCCCTTTATCAAACCGTGGATGATCGACCTCGCCACCGACAATTTCGAGCTCGACATCACACGGGCCCATACGATCCTGAGTTGGGAGCCCAAGCACTCGCTGCGCAACACGCTGCCGAAAATGATACCAGCACTCAAGGCCGATCCACTTGCGTGGTACCGCGAGAATGAGATCAAACCACCGCTGTGGCTGCGAAAGTTGGCACCCGCCGGCGATCCGACAAAAGAGATAGAGCCGCATGAACTAATGCGGTTGGGCGAACAGGTCCGGAACACGATTACAGCGCCCGCGCCAAAGCCTGTGTCCGAGCCGCCGATGAATATGGGCGAGCCGAAAGCGGATGGCAATGGCTCGATGAATATGAGTATGAGCGTGCCCGAAGAACACAATGACGAAGTCCATGCTAAAGAACTGCAGCTTGAACAAATACGTGTCCAACAAAGACGGTTAGATCAGGCATATCAACGCGAAGTAGCTGCGCAGAAAGAAGAAGACGCCAGGGCGCGTGAACTGATGGAGAGCGACCTACCTGGTCATATCCAGATGATGAAAATGGAGCAAGAGAATCGGCAGTTGGCGCTCGAGCTCCCACGCATGTTGTTGCAGCGCGAAGCGCAAATCTACCAGGAACTGCAGAGCGCACAGGTGGTAGCCAGTGCCAAGACGCCCGAGACCGGCAAAATGATGGGGCAGATGGTGGCTATGGCACGTTGGTCGCAGATTCCACTGCTTGTGCTGGGCCTATGGTTGATCGTCAGTCCATTCTCACTCGGCTATCACAGTGTAGCGCTGATCTGGAGTGACATTATCAGCGGCGTTCTTGTCACCGCATTGGCGGTGATTGCCTTTCGCACAAAGCGCGTTTGGGCCGTCCGGGCCAATACATTCGTAGGCTTATGACTGGCTTTCGCTCCGCTCGCCTTTTAGGCGCCAGACGCCGCTGCGTACGCAAACGATACTTTGGTGGGCATGGTCGTGATTGCATTTGCCGTGCTGATCCCAATGATGATGCAGATGCCGGGACCGGAAGTGCCACTTGGATGGTCGTACAACCCGTCGACATGGTTGCAGCGCGCGCCTATTTTGGCGCTCGCCCTCCTGAGTTTTTTCCTGGCGCGATATATGGCTGCGTTCCAATTGGGTCATATCTCACGGGTGTGGGATCCAATTTTTGGCAACGATACAGTTTTGGTTCTCGGTTCCGATCTCTCTAAATCATTTCCCATCTCAGATGCGGGCCTGGGCGCGTTCACCTATCTTATCGAACTCCTATCGGATTTTATGGGCGACCCGCGCCGCTGGCGCACGATGCCGTGGATGGTGGCCCTCTTTGGCTTTATGGTGGTGCCGCTCGGCATCGTCAGTGTCGTGTTGATTATGTTGCAGCCCGTCATCGTCGGCGCGTGGTGCACGGCATGTCTCCTTTCCGCGCTGTTTATGCTGATTATGATCGCACTTTCGCTCGACGAAGTGATTGCCATGCTTCAGTTCCTGATGCAAACTCATCGCGTAGGCAAATCGGTTTGGCGCGCGTTCTGGCTTGGCGGTGATGCTCTCGGGGATAACCGGACGCCGCAACGTTCGGAAACAGATCATCCACGTCAGATGTTCTGGGGGGTGACGGTTCCGTGGAATCTGCTCGTGACCGCAGTGCTGGGCGCGTGGCTGATGGTTGCGCCCTCTGTATTTGAAACCCAGGGGCTGGCGGCAGACAGCGATCACATACTCGGTGCGCTGGTCGTGACTTTCGCCATCATCGCCTTTGCGGAAGTTACCCGCGCCGCTCGTTTTATCAATATCGCACTGGCGCTCGGCATTATTGTGCTGCCATGGCTCTTTGGTGGCGCGACACTGCCTTCAGGCATCAACGATCTGATCATCGGTGTGTTAATCATCGCGCTGAGCATCCCGCCGGGTAAGATAAAGAATACATACAGCGGTTGGAATGCACTGATCGTGTGAGGTGGCGGCGTTTCTGGTTTCAGCCGACGCGGATTTACGCTGCCTTCGTCGCCGGTAGCGGCCTGCTGGTGATGTTCAACCCGCCGCAACTCGAAGGGGTGGTGCAGGAAGAAGAGGACACGATTGTTAAAATCCTGATGGAGGTGGCATCATGCTGATAGGCAGGCCGCACCCTTTACACTGGCTCGCAGCATTGGGCGGCGCTCTTTTAGGGTACTTGGTTGGACAAATCGTGTACCGGGTACGCGGTCATCACACCTAGAGAATTTATGAAATTGAATTCAGTCGAGTTCTTCTTGATGAACAACCCCGTTCGCGCTGCATCCCAACGTTGGATCGAGACTCCGATGTTGATTGGTCCATCCGGGATTTTGACCGGCGTCAGGATCCTGGAAATCGGTTGTGGACGTGGTGTAGGAATCGAAATCCTTCTGTCGTTGGGTGCAGCCCAAGTAGTCGGTTTTGACCTGGATCCCAAAATGATCGCCCTGGCTCAAAAACGGACCGCCCGGTATGGCAACCGGGTGCAGGTTTTTATCGGTGACGCTGAAAAGGTGGACCTGCCGGATGCCAGTTTCGATGCGGTGGTGGATTTCGGTATCCTGCATCACGTCCCGGACTGGGGAAGGCGCTCGAAGAAATTACTCGCCTGCTGAAACCGGGCGCTGTTTTTTATTTTGAGGATGTTTTGAAAAGCTTTACCCATATGCTCCTGGTCCGCACGTTGACAGACCACCCGTTAGTTACCCAGTTTACCGGGGATGAATTCCGGGTCAGAATAGAACAGGCAGGAATGAAGGTTGTAAAGTGGCGTCAAATGGGGAACTGGTTGGTAATCGGACAGGCGGTAAAAGGTGGGGTGAGCAGCTTTGAACTACCTGTGGAAATGCTGGGGAACACTTATATAAATGCGGCTGGGGTCATACAGAAAAAAACCAATGTGTTGTAACTTTTTCATTGGCTTTTTATCTAAATAGAATACAATTACAGATAGAGAGAGAGGTACTATATGGATCATCAAACTACAAATGAGATTGGTATGACCGTGAGGCTACACGTGAATTTCGAGACAGCACTGGCCCGTGTCACCGAAGCCCTGAAGGCCGAAGGTTTCGGTGTGTTGACCGAGATCGACGTAAAAGAGACCCTCAAGAAAAAGCTGGACGTGGAATTCCCGCCTTACAAGATCCTGGGTGCCTGCAACCCGTCTCTGGCCCACCGTGCGCTGACCATTGACCCGCAGGTGGGGCTGCTTTTGCCTTGCAACGTCACCGTGCGCCAGCTCGAAGACGGGACCAGCGAGGTATCCCTGGTAGACCCGCTGGTGATGTTGGGAGTGATTACCAATCCAGGGTTGAAGGAAGTAGCCGAGGAGGCTCGTATCCGGCTGGAGAGGGTAGCTGCCGCGCTGAAAAACAGTCAGTAGAACTGGACCATGGATTTCAGAAGCACTGAGGAAACAAACGCTTCCGTCTTTCTTCACGAATACCCCCTCACCCGAGGGCAAGCAGCCTTATGGTTTCACCACAAAGTAGCGCCGGAAGCTGTAGCCTATAACCTTGCGGGTGCGGTCGCTATTCCTCAAGATACCGATCTGGATGCCCTGCGGCGTGCCCTCCAAAGGCTGGCCTAGCGCCACCCCATGTTGCGCACATTCTTTACTGCGCAACATGGGGAACTCGTTCAACGCGTATACTCGTCCATCGAGGTTGCCTTCCAATGTGTAGATGCTTCTGGATGGAGTATGGCACAATTGGACGAAGCCCTGGCCAAAGAGATTTACAGCCCCTTTGATCTGGAACAGGGTCCTACATGGCGGGTGATGGTATTCCAGCAGGCACCGATCTCCATTCGAGAAAATGACGCAAACGGCCGTCCTCAGGATCACCTGGTTCTCCTAGTACTTCACCATTTGATAGGCGACTTGTGGTCTATCGCCATAATCCTGTCTGAGATCGCGGCTCTCTATTGGGAAGAGACCACGGGCGTTCCGGCAGCGTTGAAACCGTTGCGGGCAAGTTATGCCGACCATGTGAACAAGGAGTCAGAACGGCTGACAGGGCCCCAGGCGAAGAAGCGTGAGCGGACTGCATACGCGGGCTGGCCGACACGTTGTCTCACTCGACCTTCGATCCGTCGCAATTGAGTTTCTTTAGCTGGCTGGGCGTCACTTATTACTTGCCCAAGGAAGCGGTCTTAACATCGCTGCGGAAAATACGCGCAATCGTCTCATCCGGCAGCAATATTGTTTTCGACTATATGGATGCTGACTCCTTCCCCCCGAAAAAGTGGCCCGGCGCATGGTATTGATGCACGCCCGCGCCAGGCTGGTGGGAGAGCCAATGAAATCCGGCTTCAACCCACTGACGGTGGCCAGCAAGCTGCGTTATCTCGGGTTCGACCTGCGCGAGAACCTCGGTCCAGCGGAGCTTGATGTACGCTATTTCCAGAACCGCGCGGACCTTCTTCACGCCTTCGAGCATGGCGCGTTAATCGTTCTGCTCATCGTTGCGTATCCCCTTGGAGATGCGATCTGGCTGAGCCTGACCAATGCAAGGATCGGATCAGCAGGCAAGT
>JADGRM010000222.1 GCA_017880945.1 Gallionella sp.
GAAAAAGCCGCGCGTTACCCGGACTTATGCCGGGAAATCGTGCGCCGTGGCCATGCCGTGGAAAACCACAGCCAGCATCACCGCCATCATTTTGCGCTGAAGGGATATTTCGGCTTCATGCGCGAATTGCAGGCCGCCCAGGACACGCTCACTACGATTACCGGCCAGCGTCCCTTGTTCTTTCGTGCCCCTGCCGGCCTGCGCAATCCTTTTCTCGACCCGGTGCTCGCTCGACTGGGGCTGCGGCTTGCCAGCTGGTCAGCGCGCGGTTTCGACACCCGGATCGGCGACGTTGAGCGCGTTAAAAACAGGCTGTTACGCGGCCTGCGAGCGGGTGCCATTTTGCTGTTGCACGATGGCAACGCGGCACGCACGCGCGATGGCATCCCCGTTATTCTCGAAGTGCTCCCCGCTGTTCTGGCCGCAGCCAGAGCAGCCAATTTGCGGTTTGTCACCCTGCGTCACGCCCTTTCATGACCAGCAGCCTGTCCATGGGGAGCCAGCCTTGAGCGAAAATAATCAGCAGACGCCCTGGTACCGTCAGGCTGCCGCGGCAATATCCAGGCATGTGGTTCTCAAGAGTATCGGAACGCCGCTTCTCATTGGCCTGTTTTTCGGTGCTTACTTCTATTTGCTCAAACAGCCGGCCTACCCGACAACGGTGATGCCGATCACCTTGCTCGATCGCCTGATCGGCTTTCAGCCTCTGGCCTTGCCTCTGTACCTGTCACTGTGGGTCTATGTTTCCCTTCCCCCGGCATTGCTGGCGACGCGGCGCGAGTTGTATGGCTATGGCATGGCCATGGCCGGTACCTGCCTTGCGGCGCTGATCGTGTTCTACTTCTGGCCCACGGCAGTACCCGCAGCCGATATCGACTGGGCCCGGTATCCCGACGTCGCCTTCCTTAAAAGCATGGATGCCTCGGGCAATGCCTTCCCTTCGCTTCACGTCGCCACAGCCGTTTTTACGGGTATCTGGTTACATCACTTGCTGCGCCGCTTTGGCGCGCCGCCGTGGATACTCATCTTCAATTGGGCGTGGTGTATCGGCATCGTATATTCCGCGCTGGCCACACGCCAGCATGTGGCGGTGGATGTGTTGGCCGGTCTGGTGCTGGGGGTGCTGGCCGCCACTCTGTCATTACGCCCTCGCGTGGACGCGGGCGTAATCGGTAACGTCCACCACCCATCTATTTGATCCAAACCGCCCACTGGAACTTGCTAAACTCCTCCTTTACTTACGCTTGGCTTACCTTTCTTTGAACCCGCTCTGGCTGTCCCATTTCACTGCGACCAGCAGCATCGGTCGCGGCCTCGACCAGACGCTCGCCGCGCTGCGCCAGCGTCGTCCCGGGCTGGTGCCGTGCGCGTTTGATACGGTGGATCTGGCGACTTTCATTGGCGAGGTGGCAGGGGTGGATGCGGTGCAGCTTCCCGCGCATCTGGCCGACTTTGACTGCCGCAACAACCGGCTCGCGTTGCTGGGATTGACTCAGGACGGTTTTGCCGAGGCGGTGCGCGTTGCCATCGCAAAATACAGTGCGCAGCGCATTGGTGTGTTTCTCGGCACCAGCACTTCAGGCATTCTGCAAACCGAGCTGGCCTACCGGCGACGCGACCCGGTGACTGGCGCACTCCCCGCGGACTTTATTTACCGCACCACGCACAATACTTTCTCCGTCGCGGATTTCACGCGCCATTATTTTGGCCTGACAGGTCCGGCGGTCGTGGTGTCATCGGCGTGTTCGTCCAGCGCCAAGGTGTTTGGTTCAGCGCGACGCATGATGGCGGCGGGACTGATAGACGCGGCCGTGGTGGGAGGCGTGGATTCGCTGTGTCTGACGACGCTGTATGGCTTCAACTCGCTCGGCCTGATTTCCGAACACGCATGTCGCCCATTTGATGCGCAACGCGACGGCATCTCGATTGGTGAAGCGGCTGCCTTCGCGCTGCTGGAACGCACCCCGGAACACCTGGATGCTGATGCTGTGCTGCTGCTCGGCATAGGCGAATCCAGCGATGCCTATCACATGTCATCGCCGCATCCGGATGGCCTGGGTGCATGCATGGCGATGCAGGATGCGCTGAAAATGGCGGGTTTGAAGTCACCTGAAATCGGCTATATTCACCTGCACGGCACCGCTACCCAAAGCAACGATGCAACTGAGGCCAAGGCGGTTCAAACTGTATTCGGCTCGAGCACGCCGTGCAGCTCCACCAAAGGTGCGACCGGCCACACCCTGGGCGCTGCCGGTGGCGTGGGTGCGGTGATTTGCGCGCTCGGGCTGCGACACGGCTTGCTGCCCGCCGGGCTGAACACCCGGCAACTCGACCCGACGCTGGACCTCGACTATCTGCTGGATAATCGCGAGCAGCCGGTGACGCGCATGCTCAGCAATTCGTTTGGATTCGGCGGCACCAATTGCAGCCTGGTTTTTGCTCGCGCGGATTAGACCCATGCACACGCTCACCGCATACATTGAAGGCATTGGCTTACTCGGCCCCGGTTTGACCGACTGGCTGACCAGTCAGGCGGTCCTTAGCGGGCAGCAGCCCTATCAGCCACACAAGACCGTACTGCCGTCACCCGCGTTGTTGCCCGCCGCAGAACGCCGGCGCAGTTGCGCGATTGTCAAACTCACTCTGGCGACCGGGCTGGAAGCCATCGCAGCAGCCGGACTCGACGCAGCCAGCTTGCCCAGTGTGTTTTCTGCGTCTGGCGGCGATGGCGAGAACTGTCACATCATTTGTGAAATGCTCGCCTCGGATGACCGGCAAATTTCCCCGACCCGCTTTCATAATTCTGTGCATAACGTTGCCGCCGGGTACTGGAGTATCGCCACCGGCGCGATGACCACATCATCGGTGTTGAGTGCCTTTGACGCCAGCTTCGGCGCGGGTCTGCTGGAAGCGCTAACCCAGGTTGTGGTAGATGACACACGCACCGTTTTGCTGGCGTGCGACACCGCGTACCCGGAGCCACTATACAGCGCCCGCCCCATCCCTGATGCGTTTGGCATTGCACTGGTGCTGGCACCGCAACGAAGCGCACAGGCGCTGGCGCAAATCAGCGTTAGCCTGACTGACGCCAGCGCAGACCAGCTCGACGATGCCGCGCTTGAAAGCCTGCGAATAGCCATCCCCGCCGCGCGTGGCTTGCCGCTGTTGCGCGGTATCGCACTGCGGCAAGACAAACACGTGGTGCTGGATTACCTCGACAGCACGCGTCTCGCCGTGGCAATCGCGCCGTGCTAAATCAAACCGGACTAGACCACGCCTGGATTGCCCGCCACATCCCGCATCAGGGCAGCATGTGCCTGCTGGATTATGTCGAGGCATGGGATCAGCAGCGCATCCAGTGTCGCGC
>JADGRM010000223.1 GCA_017880945.1 Gallionella sp.
GTCTGCATCGTATTGTAGGCAAGACGCAACAGGGCGCTGTTCGACACGCCGGGAATCTCGACCGGATACTGGAACGCCAGGAAGATTCCCGCTCTTGCCCGTTCTTCCGGTGCGAGTGAAAAAAGATCCTTGCCTTCGAACATCGCGCTGCCGCCTGTTACGGCATAGTCGGGATGTCCTGCCAGCACCTTGGAAAAGGTGCTCTTTCCCGAGCCGTTGATGCCCATGATGGCATGCACCTCACCCGCGCGTACGGTGAGATCGACGCCTTTCAGGATTTCGACTCCCGCAACCCCGGCGATTTCCGCCCTGAGATTTTTTACTTCCAGCAATATCTTGCTGCCTTTGTTAATCACCCTACGCTCCCTTCAAGTTTAAGGCCGAGCAACTTGGTTGCCTCGACCGCAAATTCCATCGGCAAATGCACGAACACGTCCTTGCAAAAGCCGTTGATGATCATCGAAATCGCTTCTTCCGAACCGATGCCGCGCTGCGCGAAGAAAAACATCTGGTCTTCACCGATCTTGGACGTCGATGCCTCGTGCTCGATCGTTGCCGTGGTGTTCTGCACGTCTATGGTGGGGAAAGTGTTAGCCACACAACGGTCGCCGATCAGCATCGAGTCGCACTGGGAATAATTCCTGGCCCCCGTCGCGCGACTACCGACCTTGACCAGGCCGCGGTAGCTGTTGTTCGATCGCCCCGCGGAAATGCCTTTCGCGATAATCTTGCTTCTGGTGTTCTTGCCGACATGGATCATTTTCGTGCCGGTATCGGCCTGTTGCATATGATTGGTCAGCGCCACAGAATAGAATTCGCCGATTGAGTTGTCTCCCAACAGCACGCAGCTCGGGTATTTCCAGGTGATGGCGGAACCGGTTTCGACCTGTGTCCAGGAAATCTTCGAATTGACACCCTTGCACAATCCGCGCTTGGTGACAAAATTGAAAATGCCGCCCTTGCCGTTTTCGTCCCCGGCATACCAGTTCTGCACCGTCGAATATTTGATGTCCGCATTGTCCAGCGCAACAAGTTCGACCACCGCTGCATGCAGCTGGTTGGTATCGAACTGCGGCGCAGTGCAGCCTTCCAGATAACATACCGAGCTGCCTTCTTCGGCGATGATCAGCGTGCGTTCAAACTGCCCGGAACCTTCGGTGTTGATTCTGAAATAAGTTGACAGGTCCATCGGGCATTTCGTCCCTTTCGGGATGTAGCAAAAAGAACCGTCGGTGAACACCGCGGAATTAAGCGCGGCGTAAAAATTGTCACCGCTCGGCACCACACTACCCAGATATTGCTTCACCAACTCAGGATACTCATGCACCGCTTCCGAAAAGGAACAGAAAATAATCCCGACTTCAGCCAGCTTTGCCTTGTAGGTTGTGGTTACCGACACGCTGTCAAAAATCACGTCGACGGCCACTCCGGTCATCATTTTTTGCTCATGCAAAGGCACACCGAGCTTTTCAAAGGTGCGCCTCAATTCTGGATCGACTTCGTCCATGCTTGCCAGCTGCTTCTTCGGTTTAGGCTGCGCGAAATAGATGATGTCCTGAAAATCGATCTTGGGATAACTCACGTTCGCCCATGCAGGCTCCTCCATGGTCAACCAGTGCCGATACGCGGACAAACGAAACTCGAGTAACCATTCAGGCTCGCTTTTTTTCTTCGAGATCAGGCGTATCACCGCCTCGCTCAAACCTTTCGGAACAACCTCGGTTTCAATGTCGGTCACAAAACCATGTTTATATGGCTGATTGACCAGATTATGTAATGCTGTGCTCATGTGTAATCCTTAAAGGGGACCCCTAAATAGCAAAGCTTTCGCCGCACCCGCATTGATTTTTAACATTGGGATTGTTGAACTTGAATACATGCCCCAATCCCTCCTTGACGTACTCGAGCTCCGTGCCTTCGAGAAAAGGTAAGCTTTCTGCATCCACCAGCAGCTTCGCACCAAAGTTTTCAAATACCGTGTCGTTCGGTTGAACTTCCTGCGCGATATTCATCGTATAGGCAAAACCGCTGCATCCGGATTTCTTCACCCCGACACGCAGCCCGACTCCCTCGCCGCTCTTTTCGATCTGGCTTTGAATATGTTTTGCAGCCGATTCAGTCAATGTTATCGCCATGCTCATCTCCAATATAAATTCATACGGATATACCGCGCGAATGAATCGCGCTCATATCCACGACTTGAAAATTGGGCGTAACCATTTCAGCCAGGCTGACATTGTCAAGCGCCTGCTGTATGACATGATTGATCCCCTGCCAGTTTCCCCTGGTCGAACAAAACGACTCTCGCGTACACTTTGATGTACTGCTGCATTCTGTGATCGAAATCGGACCATCCATGGCATTGATTATCTCGGCGATTGAAATCTCCTTGGGATAACGCGAAAGGGCGTAACCGCCCTTGGCACCAAGTACAGAAGCAACAAGGCCATCACGGGCAAGCATTTTAAGAATCTTGCTCACCGTAGGTGCAGCCATTCCCAAGGCGCTTGCCACTTCGCTAGCGCTGTGAACAGCCCTGTCGCGAGCCATATAGACCATAACCTGACAGCCATAATCTGCCAATTTGCTTAAACGTAACATTCTCACCTCGGCTAACTAATACCATTCTAGTACTAATTGGTTCGCAACGCAACAAGCAACAAAAGGACACCAGAACTTGGCTGTCCATTAAATGATGTATATTATGTTGAAATTAGATATTATTTTGGATTGTGGTCTATAGATAATCTTCAATTGATGGGTTTAACCATCTAAAAACCCTCTGGGTACTGCCCAAACTACCGGAGCTCTCTTACCACCGTTGCTGTTCAGACTCTTATCACTGCTCATCCTCTTATGCATCAGCAGCTGTGCGCGGTTATCAGATGCGCCTGTTGCTGCGACTGCACATGGCAAATCCATTGCCGTAATGCCGCTGGATAACCAAACCAACTCTGTGGTGGGGGCTTTATATATGAGGGAAGAGATGGTGGCTCTGTTAAAAAACAGAGGCTATGCACCACTGATGATAGACCAAACCGACCGGATGCTTGCCAACCAATTCGGCATCTCGCTAGGCGGGCAAATTAGCGATGTTGATATACCTAAAATTGCAGCAGGCCTTGGGGTTGATGCGGTCATGACCGGACGCCTGAAAAGTTTTGACGCCATTTTATTGTCGTATAATGAAGTGTCCGCCAGTTTTACAATGTTTACAGGCGATGATTGGCAGCCCAAATGGACTTATGACGGTGTCGCAAACGCGCCTTTTTCGCCACTACGCAACGAGGCTTTTAGCACACAAATCATCGGCGGACTTATCAGTAACGTTCTGGAACGGTCCATGGGCGCACCTCTACAG
>JADGRM010000045.1 GCA_017880945.1 Gallionella sp.
GTTCTGCTTCACGGTCGAGGTCAGTTCTTCCATGCTGGAGGCGGTCTCTTCCAGGCTGGAGGCCTGTTCTTCGGTGCGTTGCGACAGGTCGCTGTTGCCCGCCGCGATCTCCTGCGAGGCGGCGGTGATCGTTTCGGTGGTGTTACGCACGTCGGTGACAATGTTGGTGAGGCTTTCGCTCATGCGCTTCAAGGCAAACATCAAGCTCGATTCGTCGTTTGCCTTCGTTTCAATTGCCACGGTAAAGTCACCTTCAGCGATTCTTCCTGCAATTTTTATCGCAAACTCAGGTTCACCTCCCAGCTGTTTAAGAAGCGAGCGGATTATCAGGAACGCCACTATTATTCCCATAAGTAGGCTGATGCCAAAAAAGGCAATCCCGAAAATCACCAGTCGCTTGCCGGTCGCTTTGCCATTTTCATAAGTTTGCTTTACCGCGAGCTGTTGTTCCGGAAGCAGTATGGATATCGGCTTGATCAAGCCGCTATGAAATGCAGGCCATTCGTCTTCAAGCATTGGGGTGATCAGGGATTTTTCATCTGTTTCATAAGCGCTATCCAATTTGTCCAGAAATGCCGGTAGCAAAGCGATTTGCTTGTCTATCTTGAAGATTTGTACCCTGGTTTCTTCGCTATATTCATTTTCATTTGTGTCTTTTTTGAAATTTTTCCAATCTTCAAAAATCTTTCCGCGAACTTCCTTGAGGTGGTTGCGTGAACCTGCCGCAGGCATCTGATCAAGCAATACTCCCGCCATTCTGAATCGTATTTCCTTGAGAGCACTATCCATTTCTTGCAGTGCCGTAGTCGGTTGCACCCGGTTTTCGTAAACGTAGGCCAAAGCATCGTTGCCCATATTGACGCTATAGACATCAACGATAGTCAGCACCAGCGAAGGAATAACCGCCAGCAAGAATCCGATAATAAGTTTTGACTTGAACGTTATGGATTTCATGACAATGCTCCGAAATAC
This sequence comes from Gallionella sp., assembly GCA_017880945.1. GTDB lineage: Bacteria > Pseudomonadota > Gammaproteobacteria > Burkholderiales > Gallionellaceae > Gallionella. The sequence continues at coordinate 973 of JADGRM010000045.1, forward strand.
TTCATGCATGGATTCGATGAGAGGGTGTTATAACGAAACCAAAAAGATTTAAACCTCCTTTAATACGACAGGCGGCGCCGAACTGGTGCCGCCAGCAGCATGGCCATTATTCCGTTGGATAACCTTTGGCTTTCCACTCAGGAAGACCGAGACGGAACCAATAGACGGTCTTGTAGCCAGCTTTAATAGCGGCTACAGAGGCCTTATAACTCTTCCAGCATTCGGCGCCGTTACAGTAAATGAGAAGGGCTGTATTTTTATCGGCGGGAAGTTTGCTCAGGTCTGTGCTGTCCTGTTTCACATCAAAATCCACAGCCTTGGCACTCTTTTCCTTGTAGGGAACGTTAATCGCGCCCTTGATATGGCTTTCGGCATATTCGTTGGCAACGCGCGCATCGATCACCTTGACACCTGCATCGAACAGCGACTTGGCTTTAACTGCATCAACCAAAGTAGCGCCCTTCAGGCTATCAGGTGTATCTGCGAAAGCTGTATTACCCATTAGCAGAAAAGCTACAGCAGCTGATAAAAAACATATATTTCTAAAGATATTTTTCATGTTAATACTCATGTTGGTTCTCCACAATATTGGTTAAAAACAATTTGGTGTTGCGGCCAGTCGTGAATTGACCCAAGTGACGAAATTGGACTGAACCATGTCAACTAACAGCCCCCCAATGCTTGCAATGGTTTACAAGGGGGATGCTTGGATCAACGAAATCCCGGCATCTGGGTCAAAAAAGTGTAGCCACCAACACACAGATCAAAGCACCGGCCCCCTATCTATAAAAAATCCGTCAAAAAATCTGTCGCCATGCTAATTTGAGATATCGGCTGTTCTACAAAAAACTCGAGAACTATAAGGCCGATAAACGCAACCATGATCATCCGATCAACCATGGTATTACCTTGTTGAATGTTTTTCATGATAAAGCTCCTTATTATGAATTAAACACACCAAGTCATGTGTCGGTAAGAACTCCCGCAATAGATGTGCCAATATTGCTACCTGTTGATTTTAATTAAAAATCAGGTTTTATAATTTTTCCAGATTAGGAATATCATCTTCATATGACTAAATTTCATCAATTACTGCCAATTTTTTGGCTGTTACGCTCGGATGCCAGTACGCTATGAACACAACTTGTTGAACGTCCATTTCGAATGAGATCGACCGTCTGTATCGAATATTCGTAATCCGCAGATGCATGTCCTGCCTTCGCTGGCAGCTAGCTATCTGCCAGCTGTGACTAGTATCACTGAAAACAGGACGGAGTGACTATAGTGTGTGATACAGGCCATTCGCCCATAGGCATTATTCCGTTACGGGTTTATTCAGCATCGCCTTCAACCTCGCCAGCTTATCCATGCCCTCGTCTTTGGTCACAGTGGGCACAGCATCCGCGTGGCCGCCCGCATAGACTAATTCATCTTCCGGCATCTCTTCCAGAAAACGGCTCGGCTCGCAGGCCAGCCAGTCCTTGCCACGCTTGCGGCGGTTGCAATAGCTGATCTGCAGGCTGCGCTCGGCGCGGGTGATGCCGACGTACATCAGTCGGCGTTCTTCTTCGATCTGCTTTTCGTCGCTGTCGCGGAACGGCAGGATTTCTTCTTCTGCGCCGATGATGAACACGTGGGGGAATTCCAGTCCCTTGGCGGCGTGCAGTGTGGACAGTGAGACGGCATCCTGTTCCTGGTCTTTGCCTTCCAGCATGTTGATCAGCGCGATGGTCTGCACCATCGCAATCAATGACTTCTCATCCGCCTCGGCTTTACGCTTGAGCCAGCCGATGAAGTCCTCGACGTTCTTCCACTTGCTCTCGGCTTGGCGTGGGTCGTGCGAGTCGTACAGCCAGGTCTCGTAGTTGATCGCACGCAGCAACTCGTCAAGCAATTCGGCGCACGGATCTTTGTCGGCGCGGTCCTGTATCCGGTTTATGAAGTTGCAGAACAGCATCAGTTCTTCGTATTGGCGCGGTTGCACCTCATGTTGGACATGCGCGTCGAAAGCTGCTTCGAACAAGCTGATGTGGCGCTCTCCCGCATAGCTGCCAAGCTTCTCCAGCGTGGTGTTGCCTATGCCGCGCTTCGGGGTGGTGATGGCGCGGATGAAGGCCGGATCGTCGTCCGGGTTCGCGATCAGCCTCAAATAAGCGGTGATGTCCTTGATCTCGGCGCGGTCGAAGAACGACGTGCCGCCGCTGACGGTGTATGGCACACGCTGGGCACGGAGATGCTCTTCGAACGCCCGCGACAGGTGATTGCTGCGGTACAGGATCGCGTAATCGGAATATTTGGTGCGATGCTCGAACTTGTGCGACATCAGCTTCATCACCACACTTTCGGCCTCGTGCTCGTCGTCGCGCGCCGCGTAGATGCGTATCGGGTCTCCGATGCCGTGGTCGCTCCACAGCTTCTTCTCGAACACCTTGGTGTTGTGGTTGATCAGGTGGTTCGCCACCTTGAGGATGCGCTGCGAGGAGCGGTAGTTCTGTTCCAGTTTGATGACGCGCAGCTTGGCGTAATCGTTGCGCAGGTTGTGCAGATTCTCGATGCTTGCGCCGCGCCAGGCGTAGATCGACTGATCGTCATCCCCCACCACGGTCAGCGCGGCGCGCATGTCTGCCAGCAGCTTAATCAACTGGTACTGGCAATCGTTGGTGTCCTGATATTCGTCCACCAGCAGATAACGCAGCCGCAGTTGCCAGCGCAACAGGGCTTCGGGATGCTGCTTGAACAGCACCACCGGCAGATGGATCAGGTCGTCGAAGTCCACCGCCTGATAGGCGCGCAGCGTTTCCTGATAGCGTGCATAGATGCGCGCATGGACTTTGACTTCGTCATTTTCGGCATTTTGTGCTGCTTGTTCCGGCGAGACGAAGGCGGATTTCCAGTTCGATATCTGCGTCTGCATGTCGCGGATCTCCTGCTTGTCGGCTGAGTTGCTCAGTTCGCTGAATATCTTCCATGTGTCGCTGCTGTCGAAGATCGAGAACTGCGGTTTGTAGCCCAGCAGTTTGGCCTCGGCGCGCAGGATGTTCATGCCCAGCGAATGGAAGGTGCTCACCACCAGGCCTTTGGTATTGGTGTTCTTCAGCAAGTCACCGACGCGTGCGCGCATCTCGTTGGCGGCCTTGTTGGTAAACGTGATCGCGGCGATGTTGCGCGGCTCATAGCCGCATTCCTGCACCAGATACGCGATCTTGTGGGTGATGACGCGCGTCTTGCCGCTGCCCGCCCCGGCCAGCACCAGCAAAGGGCCGTCGAGGTGAGTCACTGCGTCACGCTGAACCTGGTTGAGCTTGCTTAACATTCAGAGATACTTAACATTCGGAGATACTGGAGAAAGAGGTGTTGCGTAAGGTCGCTATGATACCAAAGGTGGACAATATCTTCTGATCACTTCCAAGAAATCAAAACGTAGGGCGGGCTATGCCCGCCGAAATCGGTTGTCGGGCTATGCCCGAACTTACGGTTACGGGTTGAATTGAAATTTTCACCCGCGCCTGCCGGGACGAAAATACGCGGTGTTGTCGTAATACGCCGCACAGTTGTTGTCTGCCGCCCATCCCGGCACGCCGAGCAACGGCACCGGGGAAAGATCGCGGGTGCTGCGGCAATGTTCCAGCGCGGCCAGGTAGTCCGCCAATAGGCTGTCCAGATACGCCAACTGCTGCGCCAGCGGCCAACTGAAAAACGCTGGTTCCACCGCCAGCAGCAGCCCTTGCCCGGTCATGCCGACATAGGGTTGCAGCGCCTTCTCGTACAAGCCGTGGCCGAACAGATAAAAGCCCATCCCTGCCCTTACCTGTTCGCGCCGCTGCCAGAATAATTCCTTCCACTTGAAGTTTCGCAGCAGTTCAGCCAAATCCGCATCGGCATACACCACGATCACGCCGGATTCATCCAGCAGGGTATTCACGTCGCGCACTGCTCCGCGCCTTGGTATGGCTGATGCCCTTTCTTCAATCAGTGCATCGTAGTGGCGCGCATTGAGGATGGACTTGGTTTTTGGGAAGGTCAGCCACACCAGCGCATTGAGCAGGTCATGCCAGTTATGTGCGCGCATCTGCACCTCGCCTTTAAGGTAACAACGCGGCTCGTATTGCGCTTCAAACGGCAACTTGCCGCATTCCTGTGCCACAAAACGCAGCGGCGATCCGCTCTGCACAGTGATGAGTAACGGGCGGGATGTGAGTAGCGCATTGCAGTCTTGCAACGTGGGAAAACCGCCAGCCTCAAGGTCGGCAAGTATCGGATGCAACGGCGCGAACAGCGGCGATTGCAGCAACGCTGCCCGGTTCCATTCGGGTGTTTGTTTCATGCGCTTGAATGTAGGAGGTGGATCCGTCAAACGACTGTGAGATCAGGGCGTGACTTTGACCGCCAAGCCGAGCTTGCTGATGCGATCCGCGAATGCTTGCAGATGTTCTGCGGGCAGTGCAGACAGGCGCGGCGCTTCCGCTTGCAGTGAAGGCCGTGCCAGGCTGTAGAGCAGTACGCCTTGCGGTTGATGTCCGTCGCGCAACAGTGCTGCAACAAACTCGATATAGTCGTCTTCATCCTGACGCGATGGCGGTTCGCCGTCCAATGCGAACCAGCAGGTCTGCAGCCAGGTTGGGCAACATGCTATGGCAGCGATCAGATTGTCGCGGACTTTATTGAGGCTCATATGGATGTCGTTGATGCGTTGCATCCCCGCCTCGCTGGCGCGATCCAGCTTGAACCACACTTCTCCGTTGAGCTTCGCCATGTCGCGCAGACCTTGTTGGACTGAGTTGCGGTACAACAAGCTGCCATTGGTGATCAACAAGGTTTTCACCGCATCCGGCAAAGCCAGTTCACCGCGCACCCGGGCGATGAGTGCGATGACCTGGACGAATTCCCCGGCACTGGTCGGTTCGCCGTTGCCGGATAGCGCGATGTCATTGATGCGCTGCAAGCCTTCCGGGACACGATTAAGCATGAAATCGCCGTGCAACAGCTCATTGAGAAAACCGCGCAGCTCTTTTTCCAGAATCGATAAATCTATAGCCGGCGCAGAGCCGCGTTTCAGACCGGGGACCTGGCAGTAGATGCAGCGCCAGTTACAGGCATTGTTGGTATTGAGGTTGATGCCGACCGAGACACCACCGGAACGTCGCGATACCACCGGATAGACGTAGCGCAAATCCGCGCTGTCGCGGTCATGATTTGTCACATTAAGGATTTTATCGCGCAAAGAAGTCTCTATATATTCGCCATTCCCGCGAAAGCAGGAATAACGAGATCAGATTCGCTCATGATTTACCGATCGGCAGATATTTCGCCGGATCCACCGGCTTGCCGAGACGACGCACTTCAAAATGCAGCTTGACCTGGTCGGCATCGGTGTTACCCATCAAGGCGATCTTTTGCCCGCGCGTGACGCTCTGGCCTTCCTTGACCAGCACTTTGTCGTTGTGCGCATAGGCGCTGAGATAGGTCTTGTTGTGTTTGATGATGATCAGCTTCCCATATCCGCGCAACCCGCTGCCGCTATACACCACCTTGCCTGCCGCACTGGCGACAACCGGCTGGCCAAGCTTGCCGGCGATATCGATGCCCTTGCGATTGGCAGATTCGGAAAACTGGCCGATCAATTTACCCTGCGTGGGCATACCCCATTCAATCGCTGCCTCTTCGCCCTCATTCGCAGTTGCGCCCGTTTCTTCAACTGTTTCGTGTTTGGTTTCTAATTTTGCAACCGATGTCGCATCAGGTTTGGTCGACTCCTGGACTTTCTCGATCTGCGCCAATGCCGCCTCGCTGTATGCATATTTCACCAGCTTGGGCTGTTCTTTCGGCAAGGATACGCTCGGCTTGGCCTCGACTGCCTCGTTAGCGCGGGAGGTTGACAACGATCTGCCCGGGAACAGACGGATTTCCTGTCCTATGGAGATAACTCTCGGATCTTTGATGCCATTCAATTCGGCCAGTTCGTGATAATCAAAGCCGTAATTGAAAGCGATACTGTAAAGGGTATCACCCTTCTGCACGACATACGACTCGGGCCGCCAATCTTTTTCGCGAGAGGATTTTTTCCCTGTTTCTTCACTCTTCTTTCCAGTCACACCGCGCTCTATGACTGGTGCGTGTCGCCCCTTCGAAGCACATCCCGCCAATACGACTGCCATCAGTAATAATGTGAAAAATTGATTCGGCTTCATGCTTTCCCTATTAATAGCGGTACGAATTTCACCGGTTCCAGTTTGGTTTCGCGGAATCCGCCCGCATCACGCTCGATCAAATACAGCCACTGTTCCTGTGTTCCAACCGGCAGCACCATTCTACCACCGACCGCGAGCTGCTCCCGCAACACCTGTGAAAGCATGGGCGCAGCGGCGGCCATGATGATGCCGTCAAACGGCGCTGTCTCGGGCAAACCGGCACTGCCATCCGCATAGCGCACGCTGACGTTGCGCAACTTCAGATCACTCAATTGCTTTCTGGCCCGTTCGTAAAGCGGCTTGATACGCTCCATGGTATAGACTTCGCGCGCCACCTGCGCCAACACTGCAGCCTGATAGCCGCAACCGGTGCCGATCTCCAGCACGCGACCCAGCGGGCGATTGAAAATATCAGGGGCGGCACGCAGTACTTCGATCATGCGCGCCACGATGTAGGGCTGGGAAATGGTCTGGTTGTAATTGATCGGCAGCGACACGTCGTCATAAGCACGGCTCGCCAGGGCCTCATCGACGAACAGATGGCGCGGCACTTCGAACATCGCGGCCAGCACGGCTTCGTCCTTGATACCCTGTTCGCGCAACCGCTCGATCAGGCGCGCACGGGTGCGCTGGGAAGTCATGCCGATGCCGTTAAGACTCTTGTTCATCTAAATTTGAGCTAGCCAACTGCGAACAGCATCGAGTTGACTGTATTGCGTGAGATCAATCTGTAGCGGTGTGAGCGAAACACACTGCTGAGCAACGGCGAGAAAATCCGTGCCCTCACCCGCATCTTGCGCCTTGCCTGCCGCGCCCACCCAATACACGGTTTCGCCATGCGGGGTACTGGCTCTCACCACCGGCTCGGCTTTGTGACGCTTGCCGAGGCGGGTCACTTCTATTCCTTGCAATTGATCATGAGGTACATCCGGCACGTTCACATTGAATAACCAGGGATGGCTGTGCTTCTGCATTGCAAAGCGTTGCACCAACTCGCTGGCCACCCTGGCGGCAGTTTCATAATATGAAAATTCTTTGCCCAATAGCGAAACCGCGATGGAGGGAATACCCAGCAAAAATCCTTCCATTGCAGCCGCCACAGTGCCGGAATAAATCGTGTCATCGCCCATATTGGCCCCGGCATTGATGCCGGATACCACCATGTCGGGCTGCTGATCCAACATGCCGGTCACCGCCAGATGCACACAGTCGGTAGGCGTGCCGTTGACATAATAAAAACCATTCGCGGCACGGCGCAACTTGAGCGGTCGATCCAGCGTAAGAGAATTGCTGGCACCGCTGCGATCGCGCTCGGGAGCGACCACCACCACATCGGCGATCTTGGCCAGATGCTCGGCGAGACAAATCAGGCCGGGGGCGAAATAACCATCGTCATTGCTGATCAGAATGCGCATTGGGAGTTAGGAATAAGCGTGGAAGAATCGGTGCGATTGTGCCATAAGCGCATGATGATTTGTGATCTGTTGAACGCGTTTAGCCTTCCAGCGACGCATTGCGTGTCTCCGGCAGAAAGATCAAGCCGATCACAAAAGCGGCCGTCAGCAATCCGACCGGATACCACATGCCCGACAAGGCATTGCCCGCTTTCACACTGAGCAATGTGATCATGAACGGCGACAAGCCGCCTATCCAGCCGGCGCTAAGGTTGTGCGGCAGGGCCACTGCCGTATAGCGTGTGCGAGCGGGGAACAACTCGGCCAGCGTGGCGGTTTGCGGGCCGGTAATGAGTCCGACGGCGATCAACAGGATGAGCAACAACACAAATATCATTACCCTGTTCGTGTCCTTCGCATCGGCATGTTCAGTCCAACCTTCCGATTTTAAAAGTTGCGTGAGCTCGGCAGGCTGAAAGCCGGCAATCTCACTCTTACCGATGCGCACCAAGGTGTCGGTTGGCACCAAGTTATCACTGTGCTTCTGCGCCTGATAAAGGGTGTATGACACACCCAGTTTGGAGAGCATTTGCTGATAGCGTTCGCAGTCGTTGCGTGTCGAGGTAAACGGGTCGTAGGCACAAGATTCACCATACAACGCCACCGGCACCTCGCGATTAAAGCGCTCCAGGGTTGGATTGCCATAATGCATCAGGCCCTTGAATACCGGGAAGATAGCCAGACTGCCGAGCAGCAAACCGGCCAGCAGCACCGGTCTTCTTCCGATTCGATCCGACAGCCAGCCGAAAAAAATGGTCAGCGGAAACAGCAATAGCGTGCTCAACATCACCAGCGTCCCGGCAAGTTGCGGATCAAGTCTGACCACACTTTTCAAATAAACATTGACGTAGACTTGCGACGAAAAAAACAACAATGAGCCGCCTGCGGAAATGCAAAAAAACAGCAGCGCCATGCGGCCGAGTGTGTGCGGATTGCTGAGGCATTCGCGCAAAGGTGCTTTCGACAAGGCGTGCTTTTCGCGCAAATGCAGGAACACCGGCGACTCGTACATGTTCACCCGGCTTTTGATCGAGATCAGCAACAACACGATGGACAACAGGAATGGCACGCGCCATCCCCAGGACTGGAAATCGTCGACACTCAACAACGATTGCAGCAACACGATCTGAAACGTGGACACCAGGATGCCCAACGGTCCCATCAATTGCAGCACGCTGGTATATGCGCCGCGTTTGTTAACGGGTGCATGCTCGGTAAGATATACGGCCGCGCCGCCGATCTCACCCCCCACCGCAAAACCCTGCAACAGGCGCAACACCAGCAGCAGTATGGGCGCCAGCATGCCCACCTGCGCATAGGTCGGCAACAACCCGACGCAGAACGTCGCCGCTCCCATCAAAACTATAGTGGCGATGAAAACCGGGCGGCGGCCATACTTGTCTCCCATCGATCCGAACAGTGCCGCGCCTAGCGGGCGAACCAACATGCCAACCCCAAAAGTGGCAAGACTCGCCAGCAGTGCGGCGACCGGATTTTCCTGGGGGAAAAACAGCGTGCTGAAATAGGTGGCTAGCGAGGCGAAAGTGAGGAAGTCATACCATTCCAGAAAAGTGCCGAAACAGGCTGCGATGGCGACCTTGCGCTGTATGGTGGCTGACTCTTGCGGTGGATAATGATCGGACATTTTGTTGGTAAGCAAGACGTGAACAGCCAGAAATTTTTCTGTATTGCCTACGAAATCATATTAGTCACTTGGCTAGTACGAAACTTGAAATTCATGCTCAACAATCACACAACCCGTTGAACTAAACTGGTCGGGGCGAGAGGATTCGAACCTCCGACCACGTGCACCCCATGCACGTACGCTACCAGGCTGCGCTACGCCCCGAAGGCGCGGATTATACAGAGGGGGCATCACTAATGACAAATCATTCTCGCAACGCAGATAAAAATGCACTAATGCTTTTATTCCAGAGACAGGGAATCAATCAACTTGAATCAAGTTGCACCTGGATTCGAGTTGGTAATGACGAATGCACTTCAGGGGAAAAACTTGCGTATGCTTGCTAGTGCGGTCTGCAACGTCCAAAAACTAGTCCCAGCGATCATCCCTGACCTGGACCATGCCGTTTTCGACTCTGACCGGAAATGTCGCGGTCGGCTCGTAGGCCGGTGCAGTCAAGGCTTCGCCAGTCCTGATCGAAAAACGGGCACCATGGCGCGGACAGACAATCTGGTCATTCTCGACGCAACCCCCTGTGAGCTTGCCGCCGTCATGGGTACAGACATCCTCGATCGCGTAGAACATTTGATCCAGTTTGAACACCGCGATACCCACGCCGTCTATTTCGATATGCACGGGTACTCCGGCGGAAATCTCTTCCGCTCTGCCAACGTCCACCCACTCGCTCATACCACTTCCACCTCGATGTCGGGCTCTATGGTTCGCGCCAGATTGCCGATCGCAGAAAGCGTCCCGGCTAGAGAACTCGGGCAACTCCCGCATGCGCCGAAATAGCGAATGGAAAGTACATTCCCGTCCAAGCCCACGATCTGAAGATCGCCGCCGTCCGACACCAGGGCGGGTCGAACCTGCTCGTTCAGCAACGCACGGATCGCAGCGAGCCTGGGCTCATCATCATCGAAGTTGGCGACGGCTTCCGATGCCGGCTTCTGGACGGCCTCCGCCTCTCTGATCGGCATCGCGATCTCGCGCACCAGTGTCGGCCAGTCCGCCTCGCCGTCCTGGGTGACGGTGATCCATTTGTCCATGTAATACACATTGATGACATGGGGGATGGCAAACAACTTGGAAGCAAGCGGATCGGCAGCGGCCGACTCGGCACTATCGAAAGAACAAGCTGTGCCCCAGGTCAATCTGTCCTTCAGCACGAACTTGACCGCGTTCGGGTTCGGGGTGTCTTCGATGTCAGCGATTTTAGGCATGATTATTC
>JADGRM010000224.1 GCA_017880945.1 Gallionella sp.
ACTCAGCAGCGTCTTGGGAACTTGTTTCCATTTCAAGTCACCGTAGAAGAATTTCGCCGCGATGAAGGCATACACGGCAGCCACGGCAGCGGCTTCGGTGGGGGTGAAGATGCCGCCGTAAATCCCGCCTATCACGATCACCACCAGGAAAATGCCGCCCCACGCATCGCGGAACGAGTACCAGAATTCCGCACTGGTGGGTTTGGGCAGGGTGGGGAAATTTTTTCGTTTGGCTTGCACAAACACCAAAGTCATCATGATGGCGGCAAGCAGGATGCCGGGCACGATGCCGGCGATGAACATCTTGCCGGCACTCTCGGAGGTGGCCACCGCATAGATGATCATCACGATGGAGGGAGGGATCAGTATGCCCAGCGAACCGGAGGAAGTGATCACGCCCACGCTGAAGCGCTTTGGATAACCGGCCTTGACCATCGCGGGCAGCATCACCGAGCCGATCGCCATCACGGTGGCCGGGCTGGAGCCGGAGATCGTGGCGAAGAAGGCGCATGCCAACACCGCCGCCATCGCCATGCCGCCGGGCAGCCAACCGACCAGATTGTAGGCGAAGCGCACGATGCGCGAGGCGATCTTGCCGTCGATCAGGAATTGTCCGGAGAGCACGAAGAACGGCACGGCCATGATCGAAAAACTTTCCAGTCCGGTGAACAGGCGCTGGGAAATGATATTGATCGTGTCGAACGAAAATGACGAGAACCCGAGCATGTAGATCAGCACCGTGGTGCCGAGTGCGATGGAAATCGGGGTGCTGGTCAGCAACAACACGAGCAGGATGCTCAGGATGATGATGGCGGTCATGCTGCCACCTCCTGTGTCGTTTCATCGCCGAAACTATGGGTTGGCAGCGTCCCGGTTTTGGCAAAGTGCATCAGTACCTGCAGGAAGCGGTAGCACATCAGTCCGGAACCGAACGGAATGGCGAGATAGACGATCCACATCGGCATCTCCATGTCGGGCGACACCTGGCCTGTCCCGTAGATGAATATCACCCAGCGCGCGCCAAAGAACGCGATGGAGCCGGTAAAGAACATGCCCAGTGACAGCGCGGTCATGACCATCTTGCGGCGTATCGAAGGGCGCACCCAGTTGACCAGAAAATCCACACCGATATGGATGCCGGTACGCACGCCATATGCGGCGCCGAATTTTGCCATCCAGATGAACAAATATATGGTGAGCTCCTGCGCCCAATCGATGCCGGAACCGTTGATGTAGCGCATCGCTACGGCAGTAAAGGTGATGAGTGTAGCCGCCGCCATGAAGCTGGCGATCAGGAATTCCTCGAAGTGATTGAGCAAGCGATTGATCATTGACGCTCCCTGCTTTTGGATGTTGCAACGACGTTACCCGGTATAGCGGCACCCGGGTAACGTCGTTGAATGAACAAATGAATCGAGCCGATTATTTTTTCTTGGCGGCCGCTTGTTCCTTGGCATATTGATCGGCAGTGTTGTTGACGCTCTGAATCAGGTCCGCGCCGATCACGGATTCGAATTCCTTGTGAACCGGGAGCAAGGCCTTTTGCCATTCGATGCGTTCGGCCGGGGTCAATTCATAGACGGTGGTGGTCTTGGCCGCGATCACTTTGGCGAGTGCATCATCGTTGTCGCGTTGTGCAATGTCGCGTTCATAAGCGGTGGCCTCTTTCATCGCCTGGGTGAGTGCGTTGCGTACATCAGCAGGCAAACCTCCCCAGAACGCCTTGTTCACGATGACTGCATAGCCCAGATAGCCATGGTTGGACATCGTCATGTGCTTTTGCACCTCGTTCATCTTCTGGGTGTAGAAATTGGATACCGGATTCTCCGTGCCATCCACCACGCCTTGTTGCAATGCGGTATACACCTCGCTGAACGCCATCACTTGCGGGTTTGCACCCAGCGCCTTCATTTGCGCGGCCAGCACTTTGGAAGACTGGATGCGCATCTTCAACCCGGATAAATCCGCCACGGCATGCATCGGTTTGTTCGAACTCATCTGCTTGAAGCCGTTATCCCAAAAAGCCAGACCGGTCACACCTTTGGTATCCAGCTTGGCGAAAAGCTTTTTGCCTACTTCGCCATCCATCACGCGGTGCAAGACTTCCTGATTGGGGAACAGAAAAGGCAAGTCAAATAATTCAAATTCGCGCGCACCCATAGGGCCGAACTTGGCCATCGAAGGCGCGAGCATTTGTACCGCGCCGCTTTGCAGGGCTTCGATCTCTTCGCGGTCTTTGTAAAGTTGGCTATTGGGGTAAATCTCGACCTTGACCCTGCCTTTGGTCAGTTGCTCGGCAAGCTGTTTGAATTTTTCAGCAGCGCGACCCTTGGGGGTATCAGGTGCAACCACATGGCTGAATTTGATGACAATCTCACCTGCTGCCTGGGCAAGACTGCTGACGCCTAGTGCTAGAACGAACATCATCACGGTACGCAATTTCATGATTACCTCTCCTGATCAAATTGTGGCTTCTTGCCGGACCTCAACATCCGTTACATAAAGGTATGCTTCGAATTCGTTGAGGGAAGTAATATTACGAGGGTTGATGAACGAATACCAGAAGAAATGTAGTGATGGTTCGAGCAAGATGCATTTGGTTATGCTTTTGTTGTTCACCGTAACCGTCATGTTGTCCTGACGCAGCCATGGTTAATCCAGTAAAATGCGCAACTTTGCAACTGCATAAAAACATTTAGATGCTAACTTTTCAGCAAATCATCCTGACGCTGCAGAACTATTGGGATAAGCAGGGTTGTGCGCTGCTGCAACCTTATGACATGGAAGTCGGCGCGGGCACCTCGCACACCGCAACTTTTTTGCGCGCGCTTGGCCCGGAACCATGGAAGGCCGCATACGTACAGCCTTCGCGCCGCCCCAAGGACGGTCGCTATGGAGAGAATCCGAACCGTTTGCAGCATTACTACCAATTCCAGGTGGTGCTGAAACCCGCACCGGCCAATATTCTGGAGTTATATCTCGGCTCGCTGGAAACGCTTGGCTTTGATCTGAAAAAAAATGATGTCCGGTTCGTAGAAGACGATTGGGAAAATCCGACACTGGGCGCATGGGGTTTGGGCTGGGAGGTGTGGCTGAACGGCATGGAGGTGACCCAGTTCACCTATTTCCAGCAGGTCGGGGGCATAGACTGCAAACCGATCACCGGAGAAATCACTTACGGTCTGGAACGTCTGGCCATGTATCTGCAGGGCGTGGAAAACGTGTTCGACCTGACCTGGACGCCGGGGGTGTCGTACCGCGACGTGTACCACCAGAACGAAGTCGAGCAATCCGCCTATAACTTCGAGCACAGCGATGTGGAATTTTTGCTCGG